>CAMPGG010000010.1 GCA_946885335.1 uncultured Chitinophagaceae bacterium | reverse complement strand
TTACCGGGATCGGCCATCTCCAAAAACTGGGTGCCATCCCTGCAAATTTTGAAAGCAGGTTAATGCAGGTTGTAAAAAACGCTCTTCCTTATCTCGATAAAAAGATGAAAGAGGATCACGATGAAATCATTAAACAAAAAAACAAATTAGGAACAACAGTTCCCTCTAATATTGAAGCATACTACTTATACATGCGCAGTTTTTTCCCGCAGTATGCTGTTAATGCAAAAGAATTAACTGCCTATAATTATTTCAAAAACCAGGTAAAACTACATTGGACCAAACAACCTTTATACATACAGGGCATGATTGCGCTTACACTTCACCGTTCGGGTGATGCTAAGACAACTGATGCGATAACCCGATCATTAAAAGAAAGATCAATAACCCATCCTGAATTAGGTATGTATTGGAAAGAGCAGGCTACACCGGGTTATTTCTGGCACCAGGCACCCATTGAAACACAGGCTTTGTTGATTGAGGTTTTTAGTGAAACCACAAAAGATAAAAACACGGTAAACCTGTTGCGTAAATGGTTATTGAAAAATAAACAAACCAATCACTGGGAATCAACCCGTGCAACCGCGGAAGCCGTTTATGCATTACTGTTACAAGGTTCTGACTGGCTGGCTGCTACACCTTCAGTTATGATAAAAGCCGGCAATTTCACTGTAAGCGATGTCAATGTCAAAGCCGAAGAAGGAACAGGTTATATCAAAAAGTCAATCCAGGGCCAGCAGGTGAATGCGAATATGGGGAATATTACAGTTGCAGTTACACCAACAGCTGGACAGAATAATAATTCCTCTACGCACCAGGTTTCATGGGGCGCAGCTTACTGGCAGTATTTTGAAGACATGGATAAAGTAACCTTTGCAGAAACACCATTGCAACTGAACAAAAAATTGTTCATTGAAAAAAATACGGATCGAGGTCCGGTACTGGAACCGGTGGAAGAACAAAGCTTGAAAGTTGGTGACAAGATCAAAGTAAGAATTGAGTTAAGGGTTGACAGGGATATGGAATATGTACACATGAAAGACCTGCGTGCTTCTGCCCTGGAGCCGGTGAATGTATTGAGCAATTATAAATGGCAGGATGGGCTTGGTTATTACGAGTCAACAAGAGATGCTTCCACTAATTTCTTTTTCAATTACCTGCGTAAAGGAACTTACGTGTTCGAGTACTCGCTTTTTGTAACGCATACCGGCACATTCAATAATGGTATCACCACCATACAATCCATGTATGCACCCGAGTTTACCAGTCATAGTGAAAGTGTTAGAATAAGAGTGGAATAAAAGTACAGGAAGGAATTGCACTAAAGACCTTCACCACTTTGCACAAAGTTGATCGGAGTACCACCCGGCAATGGGCTGTTTATCATTGCCGGGTGCACTTTTTTGTTACTTTTTTGTGCAAGCAAAAAAGTAAAAGAAATTAATATGTCCTTAATTATTTAGACATATACAATAGCCTATACTCCAAATGCCCAAACACTAAAACGTAATTTTGCCACATGCAAGTTGAATTTCTCATCATTGGCCAGGGTATTTCAGGAACATTTTTATCTTATTACCTGCAAAAGGCAAACAGGTCCTTTTTAGTTATAGACAACCAGGAAACAAACAGTGCATCTAGGGTAGCCGCAGGTATCATCAACCCGGTAACCGGTCGCAGGATTGTTGACACCTGGATGATCGATGAAATTTTACCTTTTGCATGGCATGCTTACCAACAATTAGGTGATGATCTGCAACTGGAAACCATCACCCAAAAAAATTTGATTGATTTTTTCTCCACACCCCAAATGATGCTTGCTTTTGAAGAGCGGCTGAAACAGGATAATCACTATTTAAAAAAAGGCAGCGGAGATCAGTTCCTTCCCTATTTTAATTACGATTTCACTTTTGGAGAAATTGACCCGGTGTATATGGTAAACCTGCAGGAAATTTTACCTGCCTGGAGAAAAAAACTACAGGATAATGATCAATACCGAAACGAAAGTTTCGACATCAATCAGCTTAAACAGGATTCAACTATTCTTTATAAAGATATCGGCGCGGAAAAAATAATTTTCTGTGATGGCATCAACAGCTTTTACCAAAACCCGCTTTTCAACTTACTACCCTTTGCACCGAATAAGGGTGAAGCATTATTGGTGGAAATTCCTGGTTTACCCAAACAAAATATTTATAAAAAAGGAATGACACTGGCACCGCTGAATAATGATCTGTTCTGGATTGGTTCCAGTTATGAATGGAGTTTTACTGATGTAAATCCGTCTGAAAACTTCTACAAAAAAGCAAATGAATTATTGAAGCATTGGCTGAAGATACCTTACACAATTATTGAACACAGATCTTCTATCAGGCCGGCAACACTGGAAAGAAGGCCCTTTGTGGGATTTCACCCAAAATATAAAAATGCAGGTATATTAAATGGATTGGGTACCAAGGGGTGTTCTCTGGCGCCCTATTTTGCAAGCCAGTTTACACAACACATATTGAATGGAGCTAACCTGAATCCTGAAGCTGATATTAACCGGTTTAATGGAATTCTCTCACGATCGGTTTTTTGAGAATTTTCTCGGCTAGTTTTTGTTTCAAAAATAATAGGGTGCTCTTGATCTTACGGATTAATGCTGAATACGTCATGGATAAGTGTTCGTTATAATTTTATTTTTAGTTGCCGGATCCTGGTTCAGCACATTACATAATGCACGGTACAGATCTGGCAGGTAATATTTTAATTCTTTTGGATTTTCAAAAAACGCTTCTATACTAACGGCCCAAAACTCCTGGATATTGCGAAATGCGTAACCACGCAGGTAACTTTTACGACTTGTTATAACTTCTGCAATTAACGGGCCGGTTGTTACAGAGAAAAGTTCATAATTCAACCTGAACTTGGCATCTGCTCCGTAATTGGCAAAAAAATTATTATACAACAGCGCATGTGCCATCTCATGCAAACCTACATTGATATTATCATCAGCAATCGTATAACCATATAAAAAGTGCTGCCACGATAAATAAATAGAACCGGGCTCCACGTGCCCCACAAAATATTCCTCTTCTTCATCCATCTTGTAGGCATCGCCCAAAATATGAATGTCCTTAAACTGTCCTAACTGAAAATCCTGCAAACCAAAAGTTAATTGAACCGCCGATGCACTTACCAGCACCGGTATCTCAATGTGCTCAGCCAACCCTTTAAAATGAAACCGTTTGGATGCCATGAAAACCTGCACCCGCTTAATAAAACGAAGTTTTTGTACCGGCGATAACTGGTTAAAATAACTGATGCGGCTTCCAATAATTAACGAATAATTGCGGATTATGTCGGTTGTTAATATATGATCATTGGGTGATACACAAGCCGGCAGGCTTGCTTTATCGATGGTTTGTATCCGCTTTCTTTTCGCCACACGCATAAGGTATCGTTCAATACTTAAATTTAACCAATTAAGCCCAAAAACCAAACGGCCGGGCGTTTAGTTCTTTATCTTTGCGCCCTGTTGAAGCAGGCGTTTTTTAAATTTATGTTACCAGCTGCGGTTCATCATTCAACCCCGGTTGCGTCGCACTCTTCAGCAATAACAATACTATTCATCTAATAAAAAATCATACTACCCTGCAGGGAGTAAAATATTTCTATGTATCGTACGCATACTTGTGGTGAATTAAGAAACACCCATATTAATCAAACTGTAACACTGGCCGGTTGGGTGCAGACAGTCAGGAAATTTGGCGCAATCACTTTCGTTGATCTTCGCGATCGTTATGGCATTACCCAATTATTAATGGGTGAGGAATTAAATACCCTCCTGGATCAAAACCCATTGGGAAGAGAATTTGTGATCCAGGCAACCGGAACGGTTAGCGAACGCAGTAATAAAAACCCCAATATGCCCACCGGTGATATTGAGATAGCCGTACAAAACTTTACCATCTTAAATAAATCCGCTGTACCTCCCTTTACTATCCAGGATGATACGGATGGCGGAGATGATCTGCGTATGAAATTCCGTTACCTGGATCTTCGTCGCAATGCAATCAAAAAAAATATGGAACTGCGTTATGCAGTTAACAGGGCGGCCCGCAATTACCTGCATCAACAGCAATTCATTGATATTGAAACGCCTTTCTTAATAAAATCAACACCAGAAGGCGCCCGTGATTTTGTGGTTCCTTCCCGGATGAATCCAGGCGAGTTTTATGCCTTACCCCAATCTCCCCAAACTTTTAAACAATTATTGATGGTTAGCGGTTACGATCGCTATTACCAGGTTGTAAAATGTTTCAGGGATGAAGATCTGCGGGCAGACCGCCAGCCTGAATTCACCCAAATAGACTGTGAAATGGCTTTTGTGCAGCAGGATGATATCCTGGAAATGTTCGAAGGCATGATCAAATCGATATTTAAAGAAGTCAGGAATATCGACTATACAGAACCGGTAGAAAGAATGAGTTGGGAAGATGCCATGTGGACCTATGGCATCGACAAACCGGATATTCGCTTTGGAATGAAATTGGCCAACCTGAATTTTCCGCAGCATACCTTTCCTGCTAAACAATCACCATTGGGTGGATTAGGAACTTCATCGCCGCTTTGGGGTGTTGGCGGCCCATTTGACCAGGCTGAAACAGTTTTGGCCATTGCCGTTCCGGGTTGCAGCGAATACAGTCGCAAACAAACGGACGAACTAACGGAATGGGTTAAACGCCCACAAATAGGTATGAGAGGTTTGGTGTACATTAAATGTAATGCTGACGGATCTTATAAAAGCTCGGTTGATAAATTTTACAGTCCTGAAATAATAAAATCCATCGCGGATGCGGCCGGTGCCGAAAAAGGTGACCTTGTTTTGATCCTGGCCGGCGCGGAAGAAAGAACCCGCAAAGCGATCAGTGAATTAAGACTTGAAATGGGTAAGAAACTTGGTTTAAGAAAAGAAAATGAATTCAAGTTGCTTTGGGTTATGGACTTCCCGCTATTTGAATATGATGAAGAGGGAAATCGCTGGGTTGCCCGTCACCACCCGTTTACATCACCCAAACCATCGGACATTGAAACCATGATCAACCATGATCCGCAAATTGAAAATGCTGCGGAATACCTGAAACACCCTTATGCCAATATTAAAGCCAATGCATATGATATGGTTTTAAATGGTAATGAAATAGGTGGTGGTTCTATTCGTATTTTTCAACGCGACCTGCAGGAAAAAATGTTTGCAGCGCTTGGCATGTCGAAAGAAGAACAGCAACATAAATTTGGTTTCCTGTTAGGCGCTTTTGAATATGGTGCTCCACCCCACGGAGGTATTGCTTTTGGCTTCGACAGGCTCTGTGCCATTTTAGGTGGCAGTGAAAGCATTCGTGATTTTATTGCATTTCCAAAAAATAACAGCGGCCGGGATGTGATGCTGGATGCTCCTGCTAGTATTGATGAAACCCAATTGAAAGAATTACAGATTAAGTTAAATCTTCAATAAAAACCATAAGCACAATCCCGCAGCAGCGGGATTTTTTTATATTTTTAAAGAATACTCAATCGTTTAACATCCTGCATGAAAATTTTAATTATTGCATTATCAGCTATCCTTTTATTCACATCCTGCCAGCGTGAACCGCCATCGACAGATACAACAGACGATAAAGAACAAACATTAAATAATATTTCATACGGAACGGATGCCAGGCAAAACATGGACATTTATCTGCCGGCTAACAGGAGTACAACTTCAACCAACGTAATTATTTTAATACACGGTGGCGCATGGATCGAAGGCGATAAAAATGATTTCGCCGGTTACATTACAACCTTAAAACAAAGGCTTCCGGGTTATGCCATTTTTAATATCAATTACAGGCTGGCTATAAATAACCAAAATCCTTTCCCGGCACAGGAAATGGATATAAAGCAAGCCATTGAATTTATAAACAATAAAACAGCTGAATACGCGGTCTCTAAAAATTTTGCTTTGCTTGGCGCCAGCGCCGGGGGACATCTTGCTTTATTGCAAGCTTACAAATATGAATCGCCGGTAAAGATCAAAGCAGTGGTTGATTTTTTTGGTCCCACTGATCTGATTGCATTGTATAATATATCACCCAATCCATTGATCAAACCATTACTTGAATCCATTACTGGTGGCACACCAGTTACCCGGGCTGATGTTTATGAACAAGCCAGTCCTATAAAATTTGTAACAACGCAAGCGCCTCCCACTTTGATTCTTCAGGGTGGCATGGACCCGGTTGTTGACGCATCCCAATCTGTATTATTAAAAGATAAACTGCAACAACTGGGTGTCACGCATCAATACGTGTTTTATCCCATGGAAGGTCACGGATGGACCGGTGCAAACCTTACAGATTCTTTCGAAAAGATCGAAGCTTTTTTAAAAGCCCATATGCCTTAATAAAATTTTATCCTGGAATAAACGAAAGATAAATTTACTTGTATCCGGTAGCTTTGTATGAATGAAAAACATACCATTAGCGGAAAGGATCAGGCCCCAAACACTGGATGAACTGGCAGGCCAGCAACATCTCACAGGTAAGGGAAGTATTTTAAGAATAGCCATTGAAAATGGCAAGATACCTTCCATGATTTTATGGGGACCACCCGGTACAGGGAAAACAACAATCGCAAATATTATTGCTAACACACTGCAGGTGCCTTTCATCACCTTAAGTGCCATCAGTGCAGGTGTTAAAGATGTGAGGGATGCTATTGAAAAAGCAAAACAACTTCCTGGCACTATACTTTTTATTGATGAAATTCATCGTTTCAATAAAGGACAACAAGATGCTTTATTGGGTGCGGTGGAAAAAGGCATCATTACATTAATTGGGGCCACTACAGAAAATCCTTCCTTCGAAGTTAATTCCGCTTTGCTAAGCCGTTGCCAGGTATATGTATTAAAAGCATTAGCTAAAGATGACCTGGATAAATTATTGCAACATGCCATTGAAACCGATCCAAAACTGAAGTCGTTAAATATCGAATTAAAAGAAACGGAGGCGCTGATTAATATTTCAGGTGGAGATGCCCGTAAGCTGCTAAACCTGCTGGAAGTTGTAACAGATACTTCGGGCTTAAGTGATGCATCAAAAAAAGCTGGCAAAATTATCATTACAAATGAATTTGTCATGCATGTTGCCCAGCAGCGTATTGCACTTTATGATAAGTCTGGCGAACAACACTATGATATCATTTCAGCATTTATAAAATCAATCCGCGGCAGTGATCCGAATGGCGCTGTATACTGGCTGGCCAGGATGATTGAAGGAGGAGAAGATGTAAAATTTATTGCCCGCAGGCTGGTCATCCTGGCCAGTGAAGATATTGGCAATGCAAATCCTACTGCTTTGATCATGGCGAATGCCAGTTTTGATGCCGTAAATAAAATTGGATACCCTGAATCCCGTATCATTCTATCCCAGTGCACTATTTACCTGGCTTCATCGCCAAAAAGCAATGCTTCCTATGAAGCAATTGAAATGGCATTATCGGAGGTTCGCAAAAAAGGCGACTTACCCGTTCCGCTGCATATCCGGAATGCACCAACCGGGTTAATGAAAAAAATGAATTACGGGAAGGATTATAAATATGCCCATAGCTTTGAAAACAATTTTTCACCACAGGAATACCTGCCCAATGAA
Organism: uncultured Chitinophagaceae bacterium; assembly: GCA_946885335.1. Next base: position 17,718 of record CAMPGG010000010.1, on the reverse strand, counting down.
TTATCCGGTACAAAATTTTATGATCCGGGTAAAAATGCAAGAGAAGAAGAGTTCAGGAAACATTTACGCAACCTTTGGAAAGACAAGTATAGTTATTAAAGAAAATGAGTTTATGGATTGCCGTTTGTGAATGAACGTAATCATCCATAAAAAAAAATTATTAGGAAAAATACGATTCTGCTTTTTTTAAAATTTTTATTTACAATAAAAATAAAACTATTTCATCAGCATAACTGCGACCAATGATTACCTGGATATATAAAAAATTCAATGAGCTTTTACCGGAAGAATTATATGCTATTCTGCAATTAAGAAATGAAGTATTTGTAGTGGAGCAAAATTGTATTTTCCAGGATGCAGACGATAAAGATCAACCATCATTGCACCTGATGGGATGGAGGGAGAAAAAACTGGTTGCTTATACTCGCATAGTCCCGCCAGGCTTGTCTTACAAAGAGCCTTCTATTGGCCGGGTAGTAACCTCTCCGCAGGAAAGAGGTAAAGGTACCGGTCATGAATTAATGAGGGTTTCTGTTAACAAGGTTTATGAAATGTATGGGCCAACAGATATAAAAATTGGTGCCCAGTTATACCTCAAAAAATTTTACGAATCACACGGATTTACACAAAGCGGCGATGTGTACCCGGAAGATGGAATAGACCATATTGAAATGACAAAGTTTACGCAAATGAATACGTAACATTCCTAAGTAATAATTTTTGCTTCGCACTGCACAATAAAAAAGTTAAATACCAGGCTTGCATCTTCTTTTCCTATTTTCTACTTTAGCCCCTGAGAAAATCCAATAGTAGAAAACCAAAAATCTGATTCGATGAAAACAACTGTACCCTATTTACGCGTAAGCGTATTTGTTTTCCTTTTTACCTTCACATTCAACCAGTCATTTTCCCAATCCATTACTACCGGCAACGGTAAAATTGAAATAGGCATCGGCCTTGGCCCTGCTTTCTTTTTGGGTGACCTGGGAGGAACCGGGGGTGAAGGAAGAACCTTTATTAAAGATGTAAACTTACCCCTCACCAAACTTTCAAAAGGCGCTTATATCAATATCTATCCAACAGAGTGGTTAGGATTCAGGTTAGCCATTAACCAAACCAAGCTGGAAGGTTATGATAGTATTATCAATAATAAAGGTGGATCTGAAAGACATCGTTATGACAGGAACCTGGCGTTTCAAAGTAATGTAGTAGAAGCATATGCAGCAGCTGAATTTTACCCCACTGTATTTTTTGAACAATATGATGGATTACAAGGTAAACTAAGACCCTATGGCGTAATTGGTGTTGGCGCATTTCGTCATAACCCAAAAGCTAACTACCGCCATTCGAATGGTTATAATGAGTTAGTTGAATTAAAGCCACTTCGCCTGGAAGGCCAGGGCATGGCTGAATATCCGCAAAAGAAAGAATACAGCCTCACCCAACTTGAAATTCCTATGGGTTTTGGTGCAAAATATTTCATTAAAGAAAACATGTATGTTGGTTTTGAAGTATTACATCGCAAAACTTTTACCGATTACATGGATGATGTAAGTACCAGCTATATTGACCCGATTCATTTCAGCACTTATTTAACGCCAGAACAGACAGCTATGGCTTACCAGCTTCATTACAGGGGAAATATTATTAGTCCCCAAACGAGAGCAGCTGTTGGCGAACAAAGAGGTGATCCAACAGAAAATGATGCGTTCTTTTCAACGATCCTGCGTTTTGGCTGGAGGTTGAATGGGAACAATTCACCAAATGGAAGGGCAGCACGTCAAATGAAATGCCCTAAATTTTATTAATCATAACGTTCATGCTTAAGGTATTTATTTATTTACTGATTCTGTCAGGATCGGCTTTAATGACCATGAGTGCCAGCGCACAATCATCAGGTCTGTATGCCAAAAGACATTTTATAGTGCATGACAGTTTGCAGGTAACAAAAATGAACCAGCAAAACGGGCAGAATTTCATCATCATTGACCCTAACCCGTCTAACGGGAACATGCGGGTAAAGAATATGTATGCTGATGCAAAAGAAGTTCACTTTTATGTTTTTGATCTTGATGGAGTGATGATCGAGAACATCAGGTTGCGGACCCGTGAGGTGAAAAAAATCACAGGTTTAAGCAAAGGTGTTTACTTGTATGATGTATTTGAAAAAGATGAAAGCATTGAAAGAGGCAAAATAATTGTTCATTAAAAAATTTATTATAAAATCTTAAATCCAATAAGCGGCAGAGAACTTAATAAAATCTAATACCTGGTTGAATAAACCTAATCCGTTCTCTATTGGTACCCCTTTTTTTTTATCAAAATTTTATTAAATCATTCTCTGCCAAACTTATTGGATTTTACTTTTTTCCGTTCCCTTTTTAACAACCCCCTAAACTAACCGCAACAGAACAGGAAGATTGATCTAATCTAAAATCCGTGAGAAACCAGCATACCCTTGCAAATCGTTTTCAATAAGATTTTTTCAATGACTTCCTGTTCGCTCCTTGCGGAATTTTACTTCTTACTTACGGTGTTCCATAATAGCATACAGGATATTTATTCTGATAGATTTCGTTACATTTAACTATCATAAAACTAACTGCTATGAACTTAATTGAAAGAGCTAAAAACATTTTAATTAGTCCGGCAAAAGAATGGGATGTTATTGCTGGTGAAGAACCTGACGTTAATAAAATTTTTACTGGTTATGTAATACCCCTTGCCGGGGCCGCGGCTGTTGCGGCATTTATCGGTTACGGTCTCATAGGCTTTAACATGCTTGGTTACCGGATGGGCGGAATTGATTGGGGGTTGTACCAGGCATTGGTTTCATTTATCGTTTCGGTATGTTCTGTTTTTTTAACTGCATTTGTTATTGACGCGTTGGCACCATCTTTTGCTTCAGAAAAAAATTTTGGACGCTCATTTCAATTAGTAGCTTACTCATATACCGCAGGATGGATTGGCGGTCTGTTCCAAATTCTGCCAGTGATTGCTTTTTTAGGAACCATTTTAAGTTTATATGGTTTATATATTCTTTACATAGGAATGCCAAAACTGAAATACACACCGGCTGATAAGCATATTGGATATTTTGTTGTTACATTGATTGTTTTAATTGCGGTTTATATAGTTGTAGGTTTAATCCTTTCAGCTATTATGGAACCCATGTTTGGTTTAAGTTATGGCGGTGAAAATATGCGGATAAATAATTATTGAAAATGATAAACATCAAAGAAAAAACCCCGGAATCCGGGGTTTTTTTATTCATTATACAACGAAACTATTTTAGTTCATCCGCCAGGAATTTTGCTGTATGACTTTCTTTTACTTTCAGCATGTTTTCGGGTGTGCCTTCAAACAAAATCCTTCCCCCGCCATTTCCTCCTTCGGGCCCAAGGTCTATAATATGATCGGCAACTTTTATAACATCCATCTGGTGTTCAATTACTAAAACTGTATTACCGCGATCAACGAGTTTATTTAAAACATCCAGCAAGTGTTGAATGTCTTCAAAATGAAGTCCTGTTGTAGGTTCATCTAAAATATAAAATGTTTTACCCGTATCTCTTTTTGCTAACTCCGTTGCCAGTTTTACCCGTTGCGCTTCTCCCCCACTCAATGTTACCGCCGATTGCCCCAGCGTAATATATCCAAGACCCACTTCATCCAATACTTTTATTTTCCTGTATATGAATGGAACCTGCTGAAAGAATTCTACCGCCTCTTCCACCGTCATATTCAATACATCGGAAATAGATTTGCCTTTGTATCTTATTTCCAGTGTTTCCCGATTATAACGTTTACCATTACACTTTTCACAATGAACATATACATCCGGTAAAAAATTCATTTCAATAACCCGCATGCCACCACCTTCACAAACATCACAGCGACCGGCTTTTACATTAAAGGAAAATCTGCCTGCAGTATATCCCCTGATCTTTGCTTCGGGTACCTGGGAAAACAGTGTACGGATATCCGTGAAAAATCCACAATAAGTAGCCGGGTTACTTCTCGGTGTTCTGCCAATCGGTGATTGATCTATTTCAATCACCTTATCCAGGTGTTCCAGGCCTTTGACAGATTTATAAGCCAGTGTAGTATAATTTGAATTGTAAGCATGTTTTGCTAATAACGGGTAAAGCGTTTCAGTAATCAGGGTCGATTTTCCGCTCCCACTCACGCCGGTTACAACAATAAATTTGCCCAGCGGAAATTTTACATTAACGTTTTTCAGGTTATTACCTGAGGCGCCTTTTATTTCTATAACGTTCCCGCTGCCCTTTCTTCTTTCTGCAGGAACAGCAATTTTATGATGGCCATTTAAATATCCCGAAGTGAGTGTGTTTAATTTCAACAAGCTTCTTGGATTACCTTCAGCAACGATCCGTCCGCCATGCATGCCAGCCTTGGGACCAATATCTATTAAATGATCTGCCGCCAGCATGATATCCTTATCATGTTCTACCACCAGCACACTGTTGCCAATATCGCGTAAGTTCTTTAATGCTTTAATCAGTTGCTGGTTGTCCCGCTGGTGCAGTCCAATGGAAGGTTCGTCAAGTATATAGGTGATGCCCTGCAATTGAGAACCAATTTGCGTAGCCAGGCGTATGCGCTGTGATTCTCCCCCACTCAACGTTTTAGAAGGGCGGTTCAGGGTGAGATAGTTCAATCCAACATCCAGCAAAAATCTTAGCCGCTCGTTGATTTCTTTTAAAATATCCTTGGCAATAATATTTTGTTTGGAAGACAAATCTTTTTCAACATTTGCAAACCAATCTGCCAGCGTATCAATGTTCCATTCACTTAATTCTGCAATATTTTTTTCTGCTACTTTAAAAAAAAGACTTTCCTTTTTCAACCTGGCTCCGTTACAGGTTTCGCAAGGTTTTAATTCCATGTATTCTTCGGCCCAGTTGCGCAGGCTTTCACTGTAACCGTTATTAAACCATCGCTTCAGCATATTGATAATACCTTCATACTCACCATCCGGGTCATAGGCCATATTTTCAAAATCAATTTCCGTTTCTATTCCTTCTTCGTTGCCATAAAGCAAAATATTTAACGAGGTCTCCGATAATTTTGCAACAGGTGTAGTCAGTGAAATTTTATTTTTTTTAGCAACCGTTTGCAATTGTTTATACACCTGCGCTTCCCGCTCCTGTCCCAGTGGTTTTATACCACCATCTTTGATGCTAAGATTTTTCTCGGGTATCACCGCATCCATATTAACCCGGAAATTAGTTCCAAGTCCTTTACAGGCCGGGCAGGCGCCATAAGGGGAGTTAAAAGAAAATGCGTTGGGTGATGGTTCCTCGTAACTGAGGCCTGTATCTTCGCACATCAGTTGCCGTGAGTAAGTGGACAATCCTTTTACAGGCTTCTTTCCTTTTTCACCTTCATATTCGATGAGCAAAAGATCTTTGCCCATTTTTAATGCCTGTTGAACGCTCTGGCTTATGCGCAGTTTAAATTCATCCTGCACCTTTAAACGGTCAATGACCAATTCAATATCATGTATCTTATAACGGTCAACCTGCATTTTAGGGGTCAGGTCTTTGATTTCTCCATCAATTCTCACTTTTAGAAATCCTTTTTTCCTGACTTCTTCAAACAATTCGCGGTAATGCCCTTTTCGCCCACGAACAAGTGGCGCCAATATGGTGATCTTAAAACCAGGATATTTTGAAAATATATTGGTTACAATTTCTTCTTCACTCCATTTCACCATTTTTTTACCGGTGTTGTATGAATAGGCTTCGCCGATACGGGCAAAAAGCAACCTTAAAAAATCATATACCTCGGTAATTGTCCCCACGGTTGAACGTGGATTCTTATTGGTCGTTTTTTGTTCAATCGAAATTACCGGTGACAGGCCGGTTATTTTATCAACATCAGGTCGTTCCATATCGCCAACAAACTGGCGGGCATATGCGCCAAATGTTTCCATATAACGCCGCTGTCCTTCTGCATAAATAGTATCGAAAGCGAGGGATGATTTACCGCTGCCGCTGATGCCGGTTATTACAACTAATTTATTTTTTGGAATACTGATGTCAAGATTCTTCAGGTTATGTTCTTTAGCGCCAAATACCTCGATATACTCATTTTCAATAATTGGTATGGATCCGGTGTTATTCTGCTCAATCGTGTTTTTTTTCATTATATGTTCCTTGCCTTATATAAAAAGTGTACGAAGATAAGAAGGCCTTTTGCAGTTAAAAAGTTATAAGATTTAAACTCAAAATGAAAAAAGATTTTAAAAAATATGCTCAAAAATCATTTTTGGCATAGTATTTAAATGTAAGGGGCGAAATCAATTTTAAACAATACATAAAAGTTAACTTATGAAAAAAACCGCATATTTCGTGGCCTTAGCCATGTTCCTGGGTTCATTTACCCTGCATGCACAGACAGACACATCAGCTACTTCTAATCATTACACGTATGTAACTGCGAAACAAGATTTGACGGCTAAATTTTTACCAATGCCTGAACCTTTAACCATGGAAAAAATATTTCCTGTTACAGGTAATTTTCAGTTAACACAAACGAATATTGAAGGTGCAACTGAAATTAATATTATGCTTGATTCAGCAAATAAAGGTTTGGTGTGGATAGAAGGCTTACCAATGGGAAAAATTAAAGCGCAACTTCGCCAGTCTCCAGCTACCTACAAAATCTTTGCACAAAAAACAGAAGATGGTAAAAGCATTGATGAAGGTACTTTAGTGTATGATACAACTTCAAACGTATTGAACATTTGCCTGGGTTGTGATTATGATGAAGCTGAACCTGCAAAGCCTTTTACAATTGCCACTGAAACAGAAGATTCAGAAGCAACAGATAAAAAAGCCACCAAAAAAGCTAAATCAAACAAAGTAAAAGTTTGGAATTACACCGGTGCTAAAGTTATTGTTGAAGAAGCCCCAGTTACAGATGAAATGCAGAATCCTGCACAAATGGAAGAAAAGCCATTGCAGGAAGAAAAAAAGGAACAAGAGAAGGTTGAAGAGATCGAAGAAAAATAGTCATCCATCATTTTTTGGAAAAACCATTAGAAGCTGCCCTTTCGGGCAGTTTTTTTTATACCTCCCTGAATAACTGTTACACAATCTCAACTTTACCGGAAATTAAAACCCCACAAATAGTTGAACTACACTAATAACTAATTTATAAAGCACTGCATACTAGTTTTTTACAATATGGTACACTATTTGAATTAAGAGGTGGAATTAATTCTTAAAATAATATAAAGAAATGAGAACAGCTATTAAACTAATGCTAGGAGTTACAGCTATCACGATCATGATGGCAGGATGTAAGTCAATGAACAAAACACAGAAAGGTGCCGCCATTGGCACAGCAGGTGGTGCAGCCGCCGGAGCCGTGATTGGTAAAGCCGCAGGAAATACAGCCCTGGGTGCTATTATTGGAGCAACAGTTGGCGGTGTTACCGGAGCCGTTATTGGAAGAAAAATGGACAAGCAGGCTGAAGAAATTAAAAATGAAGTACCTGGTGTTAAAGTAGAAAGAGTGGAAGAAGGAATTGTTGTTGAATTCAGCAGTGAGATTCTTTTTGGCTTTGACAGGTCTGATTTAACAGCAGATGCAAAAGCAAAATTGAGTGATTTGTCAAAAGTGCTGACCAAATATCCTGATACGAACATCGAAATCCAGGGACATACAGATAATAAAGGAACTGATGCTTACAATATGCAGTTATCAGAAAGAAGAGCCAATTCTGTTGCAGCTCATTTGCGCACATTGAATGTGGCTTCTTCCAGGATCTCTATCAAAGGTTTTGGTGAATCAGCTCCTGAATATACAAATGAAACAGATGAAGGCAGGGCACAAAATCGTCGTGTTGAATTCCTTATCACAGCTAATGAAAAAATGAAAGAGGAAGCCCGTAAAGAAGCAGGCGAAACTGGAAATTAATCTATAGTAAAATCTAAACCTTAAAAACAAATAAAAACGAGTATTATGAAGAAGAAGTATGGCATTTTGATCCCCGCATTTTTATTTATGGCTTTTATCAGCCAGGCACAGGAAGTAAATACTGGCGGAGGAATCAGCATCAGGGCTGGCGTTAATTTCCAAAATTTAAATGGCGAAGACGCATCAGGAGATAAATTAGAAAATAAAATAAAAACTGGTTTCAATGCGGGTATTGTCGGAGACATTCCGGTTGCACCCGATTTTTATTTTCAACCAGGATTATTGTATAGTGCAAAAGGTGCAAAACTGGAAAATACCTCAGATGGCAAGTTGAGTTTAAATTATGTTGAAGTTCCACTGAACCTGGTTTACAAACCCATGTTAGGCACAGGCAGGTTATTAATGGGATTTGGTCCTTATGTAGCTTATGGTATTGGCGGAAAAGTTGAAAACGCAGGTATTGAAAACGATGTAAAGTTTGAGAAAGAAGCAGGTAATGCTGCAAACACCGTTTATTTTAAACCGCTGGATGCCGGTGCAAATATTTTATTTGGTTATGAATTCAGCAACAAATTATCTGCTCAGTTAAATGCACAGTTAGGCCTGGTTAATATCAATGCGTATGATAACGATGCCAAAATCAAAAACACTGGTTTCGGCGTTTCATTGGGTTACCGTTTAAAGTAAATAAACAAATTTTCACAAAAAAGTTTTGGCGTTTTAATAAAAGCAAAGTAATCTTTGCACAGTTCTTTTAATTACTTATCAAGAAAGGCAGAGGGTAATGGCCCTGTGAAGCCTTGACAACCTACGTATTCATGAAAATGAAACGCAAGGTGCCAATTCCATCCCGACGGATTGTCGGGACAGATAAGTCAGTATAGCTCCAAAATTTTTTTATCAAAAAATATAAAAGCTCATCTGATTTGTCGGGTGAGCTTTTTTTTATGCCCGTATCGTAAAACATCGCTCCCCGGATTCTTTTAATCTTTCTTGTAAGAATTTTTAATCACCATTTTAAACCATTCCTTACCGGAATGAAAGGAGGATTTTTTTATGAGCAATTTACATTTTGAAACATTACAGTTACACGCCGGTCAGCAAATTGACCCTACTACCAAATCCAGGGCTGTGCCATTGTATCAAACCACTTCTTATGGTTTTAACAATGCTGAACATGCAGCCAATTTATTTGGATTAAAAGAGTTTGGAAATATCTACACCCGCATCATGAATCCAACAACGGATGTTTTTGAACAACGCATTGCAGCACTTGAAGGTGGTGTGGCTGCACTGGCAACATCATCCGGGCAGGCTGCACAATTTCTTGCACTAAATAATATTTTGCAGTCAGGTGAAAACTTTGTTACATCCACTTACTTGTATGGCGGTACCTACAACCAGTTTAAAGTAGCATTTAAAAGATTGGGCATCGAAGCCAGGTTTGCAGACGGCGATAACCCGGAAAGTTTTGTAAAACATATTGACAAAAACACAAAAGCCATCTACCTGGAAACCATTGGTAATCCAAGATTGAATGTCCCTGATTTTGAAAAATTCGCCAGTCTTGCAAAGGAATACGATCTGCCTTTAATTGTTGATAATACATTTGGAACTGGTGGATATCTCTTCAAACCACTTGAACATGGTGCTAACATCGTTGTTGAATCAGCTACTAAATGGATTGGTGGGCACGGAACATCTATTGGCGGTGTAATCGTTGATGGTGGAAATTATAATTGGGGCAACGGCAAGTTCCCACAGTTTACAGAACCTAGTGAAGGTTATCATGGTTTGAAATTCTGGGATGTATTTGGAGAAGGTAATCCGTTAGGACTTCCCAATATCGCATTCATTATTCGGGCAAGAGTGGAAGGCCTCAGGGATTTTGGTTCTTCACAAAGTCCATTCAATTCATTTTTGTTATTACAAGGTTTGGAAACACTCAGCCTGCGGGTGGAACGTCATGTATCTAATGCACTTGCATTAGCAAAATGGCTTGAGAAACATGAGCTGGTTGATTTTGTTGAATATCCTGGTTTGGAAAGTAATCCATATCATGCATTGGCTAAAAAATATCTTACCAATGGATTTGGTGGCATACTCAATTTTGGCATCAAAGGAAGCAAAGAAAACGCCAGCAAATTCATTGATGCATTAAAGCTGATCAGTCATTTGGCTAATGTAGGTGATGCTAAAACATTGGCTATTCATCCTGCTTCTACTACTCACGAACAACTTTCAGCTGATGAACAAACAGCAGCAGGCGTATTACCTAACCAGGTTAGAATCAGTGTGGGGCTTGAGCATATTGAAGATATCAAAGCAGATATTGAACAGGCATTTGCAGCAGTATTTTCAAAAGACCTTGTAGGATAATAACGGTCATGAACAATTGTTTTTTATTAATAACCCTGAGAACTAAAATAAAACATGTCCACGCAGATATTTCATTATAATCATCCTTTCAAGCTGGAAAATGGCATTACCCTGCCCTCCTATCACCTGGCCTACACAACTTATGGCCAGTTGAATGCGGCTAAAAATAATGCAGTATGGATATTTCATGCATTAACTGCCAACAGCCACCCGGAAGAATGGTGGCCGGGATTGGTTGGAAAAAATAAATTTTTTGATCCTTCCCGGTATTTTATTATTTGTGTGAACATGCCCGGTAGTTGTTATGGAAGCATAGGCCCGTTGGAAAAAAATCCGGCAACTGGTGCACAATGGTTTCATGATTTTCCATTGTTCACCACGCGGGACATGATCCGTGCATATCAACCATTGAAAAATTCATTGGGTATACAAAAAGTTTTTGCAGGCATTGGCGGCAGTATGGGTGGACAACAATTATTAGAATGGGCTATTGAAGAACCCGGGTTGTTTGAACATATTATTCCCATTGCAACCAATGCACAGCACTCTCCCTGGGGAATTGCTTTTAATGCATCGCAAAGAATGTGCATTGAAGCTGATCAGACCTGGGCAGATAAAGAAAATCATGCGGGGACCAATGGATTAAAGGCAGCAAGAAGTATTGCTTTATTAAGCTACCGCGATTATGCAGCTTATAACATTACACAACCCCGTGATAAAAAAACAGCCTGGCCTGCTGAGCACCCGTTTGGTGGTGAAGCAGCAGAAAGTTACCAGCGTTACCAGGGTGAAAAGCTGGCGAATAGATTCAATGCATTTAGTTATTACCGGTTAAGCCAGGGGATGGATGCGCATGATGTTAGCCGTGAGCGTTTCAGCCTGCAACAGGCATTAAAAAAAATAACCGCCCGTACCATGGTAATAGGTATTAGTTCGGATATTTTATTCCCTGTAAAAGAACAGCGGTTTATTGCAGACCATGTGCCGGGATCAAAATTAGAAATCATTGAATCATTTTATGGCCATGACGGATTCCTGATCGAATTTGAAAAGATCACCGCATTATTAAATGAATTCTTACCAGCAACATTTAATCATCAATTAAAAATTGTAAACGAATAAAATGGATACGCATAAAAAATTAACCATCGGGTTATTTGGTTTCGGTGTAGTGGGCGAAGGACTATACAAAGTTTTAAAACAAACTCCTTCTTTAAAAGCAGAGATCAAAAAAGTATGTATTAAAGATGCAACTAAAAAAAGAAATGCTCCTGCGGAATTATTCACCACCGATAAAACTGAATTATTAAACGATCCGGAGATCAATGTGATAGTGGAAGTAATTACCGAATCGGAACCAGCATTTGAAATTGTTTCAACTGCTTTATTAAATGGCAAACAAGTGGTGAGTGCCAGCAAAAAAATGATTGCCGAACATCTGCCCGAATTACTCGACTTACAACAACGCACAGGAAATTCATTTTTATACGAAGCCGCGGCATGCGCCTCTATCCCAGTTATCCGAAACCTGGAAGAATATTATGACAATGATCTTTTACATTCCATTCAAGCCATTGTAAATGGTTCTACTAATTTCATTTTAACCAAGATGTTTTCAGAAAAGCTGGATTTCAAAACTGCCTTGTTACTGGCGCAGCAGGAAGGTTTTGCCGAGAGTGATCCCTCTCTTGATGTGGAGGGTTATGATGCGGTAAATAAGTGGTCATTTCTTTTAACGCATGCTTATGGTGTTGTACAGCATCCTGATAAAATATTGTTCAATGGTATACAACATATTCAACCGGGAGATGCAGATGTTGCCAAAGAAAAAGGTTATGAAATTAAACTGGTAGCGCAAGCCAAAAAACTGGTCACCGGCGGAATAGCGGCATTTGTTTTACCGCAATTTGTAAACCAGCACGATCACCTGGGTTTTGTAAAAAATGAATACAATGGAGTGGTTATTGAAAGTTCATTTGCAGATAAACAATTTTTTTATGGGAAAGGTGCCGGCAGTTTTCCAACTGCATCCGCGGTTCTGAGTGATCTTTCTGCTCTTCGCTATCAATACAAATACGAATACAAAAAACTATATCATCATCAGCCACATGAATTAAATGATAATTTTTTCCTGAAGGTTTATGTAAGCTTCGACAAGTGGGCCAATATTCCAAAAGATGATTTTGAATGGATTGAAGAATGGCACGCACATGAACAGCGCAATTATTTAATTGGTGTAATTGCATTTAATAAATTAAAAGAAAATCAATGGTGGAAAAATGATCATCATTCACTGATCCTGTTACCGGAACCTGTTATTGAAGATGTCGAGATCAGGAAAATAAAAAAAAGAAGTCTTGAACTGGCCGGCGTGCAATTAACCGCATAATCCATATCTAAAACAAAATAATAAATGAATTATAATCCAGCTACGGAAGCTATTCGCATACAAACAGCACGAACAAACGAAAAAGAACATAGCACCCCTTTGTTTTTAACAAGCAGCTTTGTGTACGATTCGGCAGAAGAAATGGGAGATGCATTTACTGATGATGGCCCCGATGTAAATATTTATAGCCGTTTTTCAAATCCAACCGTTGATGAATTTGTTGCCAAAATCACGGCATTGGAAAAGGCAGAAGATGGCATTGCTACAGGAACCGGTATGGCTGCAGTTTTTGCAACCTTCATGACGTTTTTAAAATCCGGTGACCACCTGGTATCAGCATCTGCCATATTTGGTTCCACCCATACCCTGCTGACAAAATATTTACCAAAATGGGGTATCCAACATAGTTATTTTGATGCGGCTAATCCTTCTGAACTGGAAAACTGTATTCAGACGAATACCAAAATGATCTTTTTAGAAACACCCTCAAACCCGGGATTGGATATCATTGACCTGGAATGGGTTGGTCGTATTTGTAAAGAGAAAAATATTTTACTTGTAGTGGATAATTGTTTTGCCACTCCTGCAGTACAACAACCCATTCCATTGGGAGCGGATCTTGTTTTACATTCGGCAACTAAATTTATTGATGGACAGGGAAGGGTACTTGGTGGTGTTGTAGTCGGTTCAAAAGAACTTATTCATGAATTATATCTTTTCGTTCGCAATACGGGACCTTCATTAAGTCCGTTCAATGCCTGGGTATTAAGTAAAAGCCTGGAAACTTTATATGTAAGGATGGATAAACATGCGGAAAATGCACTTACTCTTGCCCGTAAGTTGGAGCAACAACCCGGTATAAACAGTGTAAGATATCCATACCTGGAAAGTCATCCTCAATTTAATATTGCTAAAAAACAAATGAGAAATGGTGGTGGTATCGTAACATTTGATTTAACAGGAGGTATCGATGCAGGAAGAAAATTTTTAAATGCTTTAAAAATGATCTCGTTAACCAATAACCTTGGTGATACAAGAACCATAGCTTCGCACCCTGCCAGTACAACCCATTCCAAATTAAAAGAAGAAGAAAGAAAAGCTGTTGGTATTACACCGGGCCTTATCCGCATTTCTGTTGGTCTTGAATATATTGATGATATCTGGGCCGACATCAAACATGCATTGGAAGTATCGGGTGCTAATTAGCAGACCAACGAAAACTCTATCTTTGGGTTCAATTAAAATGTATGCCCGAATTATCAGTCGTTATAACGGTAATGAATGAAGAAGAAAACATTCAACCACTTTTAGCAGCCATTTCCTCTGCTTTGGATGGCATTGATTACGAAGTGATCCTGGTTGATGATGGCAGTACAGATGCGACAAAAAAAAGAATCTTACAGTTTTCGGATGAACGTACCATATTGGTTGAACTCAGGAGGAATTATGGTCAAAGTACTGCGATGACTGCAGGTATTGATCATTCAAAAGGAACTTATGTTGCCTTATTGGATGGTGACTTGCAAAATGATCCCACCGATATTCCTTCAATGCTAAAATTATTAAAGGAAGAAGACTGGGATGTTGTTGCCGGTAACAGGGCAAATAGAAAAGACGGGATGTTATTGCGAAAAATTCCCAGTAAGATAGCCAATGCGCTGATCAGGAGAATGACAGGCGTTTATATAAAAGACTATGGATGTACGTTAAAAATATTTAAAAGAGAAATTGCAGAAGACCTGGGACTGTATGGTGAGTTACATCGTTTTATACCTGTTCTTGCAAAATTGCAGGGTGCCAATATTACACAAGTAGATGTAAAACATCATCATCGCAAATTTGGCAAAAGCAAATACGGCATCAATCGCACTTTTAAAGTAATGAGCGACCTGGTTTTAATGGTGTTTATGCGTAAATACATGCAAAAGCCTATGCACCTGTTCGGCACTTTGGGTTTTATCAGTGTTGGCATTGGTATAATTATAAATTTATACCTGCTCATTATAAAGATCATGGGCCAGGACATTTGGGGAAAACCTTTAATGATCCTTGGATTGATCCTGCTATTAGGTGGCATTCAATTGATCACCATTGGTATATTGGCTGAAGTGAATGTGCGTACTTATTATGAATCGCAAAATAAAAAAACTTACCAGGTAAGAAATGTGTACCAATCCAGGCAACCGGTAAAACCTGTTTTAGGCATTACCGTTTAATGTTTGTTCAATAAGACAACCTGGTTTTGAATATACCAATCATAGAATTTTTTCAATCCCGTTTGCAAGGTTGTCGTAGGATTATATCCAAGTAATTCCCTTGCTTTTTGGATGTCTGCAAAAGTTTTGGGCACATCACCTGGTTGCTCAGGTAATTTTTCTATGACCGCATTTTTTCCAGTCACTTCTTCCAGCATTTTTATAAGCTGCATTAATGAAACGGAATAATGATTTCCCAGGTTAATAATCTCAAAACTGGAATTTGTATAATGAATAGCCGATTTTATTCCTTCAACAATATCATCTACATATGTATAATCCCGGCTGGTATCACCATTTCCATACATCATAATGGGTTGATCTGACAGCAGTGCTTTTGTAAATTTATGAATAGCTAAATCCGGACGTTGCCCGGGACCATAAACAGTAAAAAAACGAAGAGCGATGAAACGAATGCCATATAATTTGCTATACACATGTCCAAGCATTTCTCCTGATAATTTCGTCATCGCGTAAGGTGAAATGGGCATCAATTGTTCATCTTCTTTCCAGGGAAAATGATCGTTAATACCATATACACTGCTGGAAGATGCAAATACAAATTGGGAAACATTTTTTTCCCGGGCAAATTCCAACAGGTTTTGAAGTCCAACAACATTTGATTGCTGGTAGGCCATCGGGTTTTCAATACTTGGCCTGACACCGGCTTTAGCAGCAAGATGAATGATTACATCAATGCGGCGGGGTATGTTCAGCATTAATTCATTACGACCTGCTTTTCCGAGATCTATTTTAAGTAATGAAAAACGGGGATCACCTTCAAATGCAGATATATTGAATTCTTTTTGTTGAATAGAATAAAAAGGATCAAAATTATCAATACAAGTAATGCGGATGTCCCGGACCGTATCTAATAAATTTTTAATTAAGTTACTGCCGATAAAACCAGCGCCACCCGTAATTAAATAATGTTGCATAAAATAGACTGTAAAAGCAGGACTCTTTATTTTTGCCCACTAACTAAGGATATGCAAAGTAAACGATATAATTATTTCTTAACGGCTTTGATTATATGTGTGGGAATGTTCATAATGGCATTCACATTTATATTGATCCATGGAAAAATAGAATCTTTTCTGCTGATCAATCAAATGCACACACCCTTCTTTGATGTATTTTTTACCTGGTTTACCTATTTTGGTGATGCATGGATCTGGTTACCGCTGGCAATATATTTTGTTGTCTGGCGACGAGATTATTTTTTCCTGATATTATTTGCATTGATATTATCTAATTTTTTTGCCCAGTTTTCCAAGCATATTATTTTTCCTGAAGACATGAGACCGTTTGTAGTATTGTCTGAATCGTATAATGTACATACTATTCCGGGTGTTGATATCAGCAGGGAAAACAGTTTTCCTTCAGGACATACAACTACAGCATTTACTTTATCACTTATATTTTCTTACCTGGGCAGAAGAAAATGGCTAAGCATATTTTTACCTTTTATTGCCTTTGGTGTTGCCTGGTCAAGGGTTTACCAGGGCCAGCATTTTGTAACAGATGTTGCTGCTGGGATGTGTTTAGGAATGATAGCGTCCTTCCTCGCCATTGGATTATTTCACAAATTAGAGCAACACAAAAAAAAGAAAAAGGAAAAAAAATCGGAAACATAATTTATTTGACAAGGACTATTTGAATAATTTTTATTCTTCAAACATTTATAAATCCAAGGTTTTAAAAATTGTTTTTAAAGCGTAGAATGTCCATTATTGGAAAATATAAATCCCCAACTATTGCATTTTTGAAAAACGCCTATTACTTTCGTTGCATCATTCCAATCTCCCCATGAAAAGAATAACTGATTCCCCAATCGTTATTTAACCCGCTCCAATCCTCTGGAAATCCGTTAATCATTACTCAAAAAAAAATAAACGGACCCATCATGAAAACAATCAAACTAGGCAGTATTGCCTTAGCATTATTCTGCATTTTTAGTGCCTGCACCAAAGATGATTTAGTTTCTGAAACAAATGTTCAATCAAATTCCACCAACAAAGCGGCAAAAACAAACGCCCAAAATGAAGTTACCAGTGGAGAAGCAGTACTGATCCGCTCACTTAGCGATGAAGCAAAAATTGGCAAACCAGTTACCGTTACATATACCGCAAAAGATGATTTCAATAACCAGGAAATCACTTGCGGCCAAATACAAATTTTCCAGTTAGTAGCTGGCAATTGGGTGCAAGTAGCCCAGGCACCGGCTCCATCAGCAAGTTTTACATTTACTCCAACAGAGGCTGGAACTTGCGCATATGAATTCAAAGCTAATTATAATGGAGGTGGAGGACCTGGAGGTACATCATGCCAGGGTACATATGGAACATTTCATAAAGCGCCTGAATGTATTGAAGTAAACGCTTGTGTAACAGCATTTACAATCGATTCTGATGTAAGTGCAAATGATCTTGGAAACGGTTTATATGAATTTACAATCAGCTACACCCTTATAAGCCCTGAAGCGTTAAGCAACATAAAATTCCAGGGAGGTGCTACTGCAGGTGGTAATAGCGGACATGCTATCACTGATTTTGGAAATACCACAGTGGTGAATGCAAACAATAATAATACGGTTGTAAAATGGGAAGGTAACCTGGAAGCATGCATCCCGCAGGTGGTAACGTTTAAATACACACGAAATTTTTCTTGTCCTGCTACTGATGCAACGGTAACCGGCAATTGGAAAGCTTCTGTTGGTGAAAACATATTGGGTGAAATTGCCCC
>CAMPGG010000009.1 GCA_946885335.1 uncultured Chitinophagaceae bacterium | reverse complement strand
TTCAATGACAGAAAAAGAAAAACTTCGACTCGATAAATATCTTTGGGCTATCAGGTTGTTTAAATCAAGATCTATGGCCACTGCAGCATGCGAATCGGGTAAAATAAAATTTAATGGCGATTCAGTAAAACCCTCAAAACAGGTAACGGTTGGTGATGAATATGAAGTGAAAACAGAAGCAAAAAAATGGCTGATAAAAGTTACCGGCTTACTTTATAACAGGGTTCAATATGCAGAAGCCATTAAATATTACCTGGATATTACACCCGAAGAAGAATTGGAAAGAATTAAATTCCAGGCAGCCAGTTTTTATACCGGTAAACGACAAAGCAAAGTGGGTCGTCCTACCCGAAGGCAACGTAAAGACCGGGACGATTTTTTTGATGAAGTTTCCTGATTTCCTTTTTGTTAATGATATAAATCACCTGCGCCTATTGTTGTTGTCAGTTAGCGTACTTTTTACAAAAGCTAATTTTGGTATGAGTCAAATGCTTTCAAGAGCCATTAAAAGCTACCAATATGGAACTCAACATATCCCGCAATAAATTGATAAATGATCTGCAGCAGGATTTCAACAAGGCCTATCCTTATTTGAAACTTGAATTTTATTCAAAATCAGGATACACTTATAAACCGGGTAAATCTCACATACCGCAAAATTTTACACTTGCACAGGCTGGTTTGAAACAGGAGGGTATTTTACATTTAGATGACCAGGTTGTAGTTGGTGACCTGGAAAAAAAATTCAAGGATGATTTTGGCATCATTGTGCAGGTATCCCGTCAATCAGGAATTCTTTGGTTAGAAACTACAATGACGGACAAATGGACGCTGAAACAACAAAATGATCATGGTATGGAATTATCGATAACTTAAAATAACACCACCCATTATCAATAACTAAACTGGTTAAATCAATATAAAAGATTCTTCAATTTATTAAGATCCAATATGCGGATTTTACCTTCTTTTATTTCAATCAGTTTTTCAGATTTAAAATCACTCAGCGTTCTGATTAAAGATTCCGTGGCGGTTCCAATATAATGAGCCAGGTCCTCCCGGCTGATTTCTAATGAACGATTTTCTCCATCATCGTTGAATTTTGCATTTAAATCAACCAATGCTTTAGCCACTCTTTTGCGCAGGCTGCTGTATGCAAGGCTTAATAATCTTTCTTCTTTTTCTTTTACATTTTGTGTAACAATCCGGATAAATTTGGCAGCAATGCTGATGTCTCCATAGATCATTTGTTGAAAATCTTCGCGAGGTATTTGCAGAATATCCGATTCCTCCATAATGGTTGTACTGTCATCATAATTCATATCTTCTATCAAAGCTGTATATCCAATAAAATCGCCGCTGCTATATATATCTGTTATATACTCCTTCCCGTCTTCATGAATTTTATAACCTTTCACCTTACCTTTTACCAAATAGTATAAAAAGCGGGGACGCTTATTTTCCTGGTAAAGGATCTGTTTTTTATTATAGTTCTCTAATTCATATTGGTCAGACAATTGTTGCATGGCACCTGTATCTTTCAAATCATGCAAAAACTGGTTGATACCCTGTGGAGAAGAAGCATATTGATTTTCCAGTACAGCCGATTTTTTAATTCTTACTTCAATGGCATTCAATAATTCAATATCCTCAAAAGGTTTGGTAATGTAATCATCAGCGCCCATTTCCATTCCTTTTCTAAAATCACTTCGTTCCGTTTTAGCTGTAAGAAAAATAAACGGGATATGCTGGGTTTCAACATTTTTACGCAGCAAATGCAATACACCATAACCATCTAATTCAGGCATCATGATATCACAAACGATCACAGCGGGTTTTTCCCGTGAAGCAATGTCAACACCCTTTTTTCCATTTTCTGCTGTAAAGGTTTTATAACCTGCCAGCTCTAATATTTCAGCTGTATTTTCGCGGATGTCATTATTATCTTCAATGATGAGGACTGATTTCATGTTCTTTTTTTACTGGTAATTGAATGGTAATTGTAGTTCCTATATTTAGTTCACTATGCAAATGTATATGACCGCCAAGAAGTTTCAAATAACGGTTTACAATATGCAAACCTAAACCCGTTCCCTGGATGTTCAACGCATTTTTTCCGCGGAAAAAGCTGCTGAATAAATGCTTTTGATCTTCAGGGGCAATACCGATGCCACTGTCTTTTACAATGATCGTGGTTTTTTCACCATCTGAAATTGTTTTTAGCATAATCTGTTTGCCTTCATCCGAAAATTTTATGGCATTGGTTAACAGGTTGATCAATATATTTTTTAATAATTTGGGATCTGAATAAATTTCTTCATTGCCTTCATGGTGAAAATCGATGGTTTGTCCATCTTTTAGCAACCCACCCATTTCCTCGGTTAAATCTTTCATATAAACCGGGAGATTAAAATTTATAAAAGAAATATTTACCCGGCCCTCGTCCAACATACCCAGCGAAAGGAAATCTTCCAGGATATCATTTAAATGTTTTACAGAATCTTTGATCTTGCTTATATGCCTGTCTCTTTTTGACTGGGTTTCAGTGGTTGTGTATTTTGAAAGCAGTGAGGCTGAAGATAATACGGTACTTAATGGAGTTCTGAATTCATGCGAGGCCATGGAAACAAAACGGCTTTTGATTTCATTTAACTGTCTTTCTTTATCCAGGGCCTCATTTAATTCCAGCTGGCTTTGTTCCAAACGCTGCAATGCTTCTTTTAAAATGGCTGTCCTTTCTTCTACTTTGATTTCCAGTTGCGCATTTAATTTACGAATGTCGTTGGTTACTTTTTCAAGTTTCATTTGCTGCTTAAGCATTTCACTTTCCGATTCTTTTCTTAAAGTGATGTCGACAATAAATGCGATTACGAACAATTCATTCTGGTGGTGGTAAAAACTTAAACTCACTTCCACTGGTATTTGGTCACCATTTTTTCTAACGCCATTCAAATCTCTGCCCGAACCCATTTGCCGGTCTGATGGATGCTTATGAAATCCTTCCCGAAGTTTTACATGCCCATGCCGATATTGCTGGGGTATCAATACTTCAATTGGTTTGTTTATAAGTTCATTGGCCTTGTATTGAAAAATTCTTTCGGCTGCAGGATTTACCAGGATGATAACACCCTTATTGTTGGTAAGTAAAATTCCTTCAGTTGCATTTTCAAAAAGCGAAGTCATGTGGGTTTTATCAAACTGCAGGTCCCTGTATAAGTTTTTAATATAGAACACAACAAGAACAGCAAAAATCACCAGGGCTATACGGAAAATGGTTTGTGTTATTATATAGGACCTTAACATTTCACTTTCAAAGAAAAAAACAGAAAAGAGAATGATCAGTATACTTGCCAAACCTGCAATGACAGTGGACATCTTACTCTCAATAAATGTTGTAAAAAATATACCGAGAAGCAATCCACCTGCGGTTACAGTATAACCGGGCAGCAGGAAAATGACAAGGAAGGTCAATATAAAAACAATAATAGCGTATGCTTTTGCCCGTCCGCTACTGAGTCTCTTCATTTGAAAGTTTTAATAAACCGTGAAAATAATCAATGCACGGTATTATAATGTGCTGTGCCATGGAAAATATATAATTCCTGCCCTATTTTCAAACCGGTGATGAATCTCAAAATTAATCATAAACGGTTAGCCAGATGATATTATAAACCAGACTGCATTAATAACTCTTTTTCCATTGCAATGGTTTTAGGATAAAGAACATTATTTTCCAGGTAAATATGCTGGGAAAAATCCTTTTCCAGCTCCTGCAATTTATTATACAAAACCTGGTGCGTTGTACATGAATCTGCGGGTAAGTTGTATTGATTCGTTATACGATTCAATTCATTGAACACGTGGTTTGTAAATTCCTGGTTATGCAGCATCATTGTTTCCAGGGGTTTCCGCAATGTTCTGACAAGCAGTCGTGCATAAGGTTCCGTGTTTTGATAAGCATGTGCAATTTGCCTGATATATGGGAAAATGATATCTTCTTCTTCCTGCAACTTCGGTAGCATTACTGTACTTAATTTATCAAATTCAGATTTCAAATCCGCGATAAAAGAGATTGTATGGTTATGCCCTGCCGCAATTTCAGTAATGAATTTATTAATAATGGGAACTGTCTTTTTTAAATAGTCATGATGAACATTTACAATAAAATCCAGCAAAAAATCAATTGACCATTCATTATATGCAATGGAAGAAGATAAATAATAGGGTATTGACATCTCGTTCAACGCCTTTTTTATTTCCGCAAGATTTACTTCATTGTTTTTACATACCATATCTAATGGCAATTTTCCATTGCCGCAGAAATCGATACCGAAACGCTGAAAGATATCTGCCGTTCGATAATCCCTTTTTACAATGTCTGTAACAATATCAGCATCACTTACCTTAACAATGTCTGTTTGCATGGAATTTTTTTTAGGAAAATCACCATCAAATTAAACTGAACGCCATCCCTAAAAACCTGACATTAATCATACTGACACATGATTTTATTCCAAGGCGCAAAAATTTAATCTTGCATGTTTTTTATTCTTCATATTATTTTAGATTTATAATTAAAATAAGACCTGGTTTCTGTCTTTATTTACTTGTGTAGCTGGTATGGTGAACCTGATGACAAACATCAATAGTAACGATGATAAACATCATCACTATAAAAAAAGTATCCCGATACTTTTGTTTTCACTAAAACAAACCCCTTTATGCACAAATCCATTGCTACGCTTATTATTCTTTGCTTCACGTTTTTCATTTCATGTTCAGACAATTCCAGTTCCACATCAACTGAAACTGAAACTGAAACAACCAGTTCGACTGCCGAGGAAGTTCACCCTGATTTAATTCAACCATCCGAAGTTGAAGTAACTACACCATTGAATGCAACCTGGGTAGATGCTGGAAAACAGACTTATGAACTCAAATGCCAAAGCTGTCATAAACTAACTGATGAAAGGGTTGTAGGCCCGGGTTGGGGTGGAATTACGACCAGGAGAGAACCCGTTTGGATCATGAACATGATCACAAATGTAGATGTGATGCTGGAAAAGGACCCGGAAGCCCAAAAACTATTGGAACAATGTCTTGTCAGAATGCCGAATCAAAATGTTTCAAAAGAAGAAGCCCGCCATATTTTAGAATTTATGCGTCATAACGACGGTGTTAAATAGCCCGATTAATTTAATTCAATTTCAGGTAACTCTTAAATTTTCAAAAAAATGCTACTCAAAAAAACAAAACTATTATTAACCGCAACTACCATTGGATTGCTATTTAGCACCATGCAAAGCTGCAAACCAAAAACTGCCGAAGCTGCTGCGGGCGGTGATGCTGAAAAAGCGTATGTTGCTCCGGGTAAGTATGACGAATTTTACAACATCGTATCAGGAGGTTTCAACGGCCAGATTGGTGTTTATGGCCTGCCTTCAGGCCGCTTACTCAAAATTGTTCCGGTCTTTTCGCAATTTGGCGAAAATGGATGGGGATACAGCGAAGAATCAAAACCCATGCTGGAAACCTCACATGGTTTTGTTCCATGGGATGACCTTCACCACATTGCCCTTTCAACAACAGACGGTGAACATGATGGCCGCTGGGCATTTGCCAATGGAAATAATACGCCAAGATTAGCAAAAGTTGACCTGTCTACATTTAAAACAACAGAGATACTGGAATTGCCAAACAGCGCAGGAAACCACTCCTCTCCTTTTATTACCGAAAACACTGAATACATTGTTGCAGGAACCCGTTTTAGTGTTCCGCTGGATGATGCGGATGGTGATGTTCCCATTGACACCTACAAAGAAAATTTTAAAGGAACCATCAGTTTTGTTTCTGTGGACCAAACAACAGGACATATGGACATTGCATTCCAGATCAAAACACCGGGTGTAAACTTTGACCTGGCCCGTGCTGGTAAAGGCAAATCACATGGTTGGTTTTTCTTCAGCAGTTATAACACGGAGAAAGCAAATACTTTGTTAGAAGTAAATGCATCTGCCAAAGACAAAGATTTCATTATGGCTGTTAACTGGAAAAAAGCAGAGGAGTATATTAAAGCCGGGAAAGGGAAAAAACAGGCAGTCAGGTATGCACATAATGTGATGGATGAAAGCACTCATATGGCAACTTCAACTATCAAAACAGAAGTACTTGTATTGGATCCTGCTGAATTACCTGACATTCTTTATATGATCCCTTGTCCAAAATCGCCGCATGGCTGCGATACCGATCCTACCGGAGAATATATTGTTGGTTCTGGTAAATTGGCTGCTATAATTCCTGTATTTTCTTTCACCAAAATGCAACAAGCCATTGCTGATAAAAAATATGATGGCAACTATGATGGCATACCTGTTTTAAATTATGACGCAGTATTACATGGTGAAGTAAAGAAACCCGGCCTGGGACCATTACATACAGAGTTTGACAACAAGGGCAACGCTTATACATCTATGTTCGTGTCTTCTGAAATAGTTAAATGGAGTGTAAAAGATCTTAAAATACTGGATCGTGTGCCAACATACTATTCCATTGGTCACTTATCAGTTCCTGGCGGCCCAACTAAAAAGCCTTATGGAAAATATGTGGTTGCTTATAACAAGATCACTAAAGATCGTTATTTACCTACAGGACCCGAATTGGCTCAAAGTGCACAGTTGTATGATATCAGTGGCGAGAAAATGAAATTGATCCTTGACTTCCCTACAACCGGTGAACCACACTATGCGGAATCAATTCCTGCAGAAAAAATAATGAACAAACAAAAGAAAATATATAAGATTGAAGAAAATAATCACCCATATGTTGCAAAAGGTGAAGGCCAGACAAAAGTAGAAAGAAAAGGGAACCAGGTACATGTTTGGATGACAGCCATCCGTTCTCACCTGACCCCGGATAATATTGAAGGTGTAAAAGTTGGTGATGATGTATATTTCCACGTAACCAACCTTGAACAGGATTGGGATGTACCGCATGGCTTCGCTATTAAAGGTGCTAAAACCGCCGAGATATTGATCATGCCTGGCGAAACACAAACATTAAAATGGAAAGCCGAAAAGGTTGGAATATTCCCATACTATTGTACTGACTTCTGTTCTGCATTGCACCAGGAAATGCAAGGCTATATAAGAGTATCACCTGCCGGAAGTAATGTACCCATTTATTTTCACACCGGTAAAAAAGCTGCTACATCAACTGCAGCCACTACCGATACAAATAATAAAGGCACCAATTAATAAATGACAGCGGATGTTGCTTTGCTGCAACATCCGCTGTTAAACCAAAAACTAAAGTCATGAAAAAGGTTTTAAATTTAGCATGCACATTACTGTTAGTAAGCTTTTTTTCCTGCAATAATGAAACAAAGACCACCACTACAGAAGAATCCACAACAACGGGTACCACGGTAGGACAATCAGCAGTGGCAGATGATGAATCACAAAAAGATGTTGTAAAAGTTGCGGCTGGTTCCGCAGATCACACAACACTGGTAGCAGCCATCAAGCAGGCACAGCTGGTAGATGCATTATCCAATGCAGGTCCATTTACCGTTTTTGCACCAACCAATGCTGCATTCGATAAATTGCCAAAAGAAACTTTGGACAACCTGATGAAAGATGAGAACAGGGAGCAGTTACAGGATATTTTACAATACCACGTTTACCTTGGAATATTAAATGAAGGCCTTTTAATTGATGGTTATACATATAACCAGGTAAATGGAGGAAATATATCCATTACAAATAAAGATGGAAAAGTCGTTGTAAACAATGCGGCCAATATCGTTACATCCATACCCGCATCCAACGGTGTAATTCATGTTATAGATGCGGTATTACTGCCACCAACAAAATAACTAAAGTAGGTCTTGTGTTTTGTTTTACTACCGGGACCTAATGCGTTCCGGTAGTTTTTAAGAAATTAACCATGAAAAAAAAGATGAGCAATACGTCGAGAATTTTAGTTGCCATTGCGGCCATCGCAATGATCGCGACTTATTTTCTCCCTACCTGGTCCATATATTTGATAGCTCCCCAATACCCCGAAGGATTATCCATGCAGATCTGGCTTAATAAAATTACCGGCCAGGTTGAAATCATTAATGGTTTAAACCATTACATCGGCATGAAAACAATCAATGCAGATATGTTCCCGGAATTTAAAATTCTCCCTTTTATCATCGGATTTTTTATTTTGTATGGATTAATTGTTGCTTTTACCGGCAGCAGAAAAATGCTTTTTTCATTTCTCATTTTGCTGGTATTATTTGGTATAGCAGCCCTGGTAGATTTTTATATGTGGGGATACGATTACGGTCATGACCTTGATCCAACTGCTGCTATCCAGGTACCCGGGTTAACTTACCAACCACCCGTAATAGGGCATAAAAAGTTACTTAACTTCGATGCCTTCTCATACCCGGATCTTGGCGCCTGGTTTGTTATCGGTGCCGCTGTATTAGCTTTTGCAGTTTGGTTTATTGAATGGAGAAAATACAAAAAATCAAAACAACATATGGCCAGCAGTAAAAATGTAAGTGTAGTTACCGCAATTTTCGCCTGTTTATTTTTTGCAGGATGCACACCAGAACCTGAACCCATTGCATATGGCAAAGACAATTGCGAAGAATGCAAAATGACTATCATGGATCCCAAATTTGGCGGCGAAATCGTATCAAAAAAAGGAAAGGTTTACAAATTCGATGATGCAAGATGTATTGGAAAATTTATGGACCGCCGGGGGATTGAATTAAGCGAAATTCACCAAACACTATTTACAAATTATACAGGCAACCACGAATTCATTAAAGTGAATGACGCCTATTTTGTAGTTGGCAGCCAGTTAAAAAGCCCGATGGGAAGTAATGCCGCTGCTTTTACAAACAAGGAAGCTGCAGAAAAAAAAGCCGCAGAAATTGATGGCAAAGTAACCAACTGGGCAACCTTATTTAATGTATTGAAATGATCAAATTCCTTTTCATATTTTTTACACTCTCCTCTCTTTTTGCTTCTGCAAACACAATTGTGGTGGATAAACATGGCGTGATCAATACACTGAAACAGGGCATTAAAATGGCCAGTAACGGCGATACCGTGCTACTGAAAAAAGGTTTGTATAAAGAAGGGAATATCATCATCAATAAATCCATTCACCTGATTGGCATTGATGAACCCATTTTAGATGGTGAAAATGAACATGAAATACTTACCATCAGTGGTAAAGGTATTTTTATCAGTGGCATTCAATTTCAAAATTCAGGCAGTTCGAGTATGAATGATCTGGCTTCAATACATGCGGTGGATGCCTCGCATTTTGTTATTGAAAATAATACGATCATCAATTCATTTTTTGGAATTCATGTTGCCAATGCACATACGGGAATTGTCCGCAATAACACCATAAAAGGAAATCCCAAAAATGAACAGAATACAGGCAATGGCATTCACTTATGGCAATGCACCAATATGGTGATCAGGGATAATCATGTGGAAGGACACCGGGACGGCATCTATTTTGAATTTGTAACACATTCAAGTATCAAAAATAATTTCAGCACCCATAATATTCGTTATGGATTACATTTTATGTTTTCCAATAATGATGCATACATAGGTAATACTTTTCGCAACAATGGAGCCGGAGTGGCTGTGATGTATTCTCAAAAAGTTGTAATGGTCAAAAATAATTTTGACCAAAACTGGGGTTCTAACGCTTATGGTATTTTATTAAAAGATATTTCTGACGGGCAAATCGTAGGTAATATTTTTCACCAGAACACGGTAGGCATTTTCCTGGATGGTACCAACCGGATGGAAGTACAAAAAAACACTTTTACTGCTAATGGCTGGTCCATGAAAGTGCAGGCTAATTGTGATGAAAACACTTTTCATCATAACAACTTCATGAATAACACTTTTGATATTGCCACCAATGGCAGCAGGATGAAAAATGAATTTTATGACAATTATTGGGATAAATACGAAGGTTATGATATGGACAAAGACGGTATTGGCGATGTTGCTTATCACCCTGTAAGTTTATACTCTATGATCATTGAACAAAACCCCAATTCATTAATGCTCATGCGAAGCTTTATGGTCACTTTATTGGACAAGGCAGAAAAAGCCATTCCCAGTCTTATTCCTGAAAACTTCGCGGATCAATCACCCAGAATGAAAGCAATTAAATTATGATCAGACTAACCAACATCAATAAGCAATTTAAAAAATTGCATGCCTTAAAAGATATCAATATTGAATTGAAAAAAGGACAGGCCGTTTCATTGATCGGCCCCAACGGCTCCGGAAAAACCACGATCATTAAAAGTATTCTCGGCCTGGTTACACCCAACAGCGGGCAAATATTTTTTGATGATGTAGATATTACGGAACAAGTCGATTACAGAAGTCGCATTGGATATATGCCTCAAATTGGTCGATACCCTGATAATATGAAGATTGGACAGTTGTTCAAAATGATTAAAAATATCCGGGATACAGAAAAGAACCTGGATGAAGAATTGTATTACAAATTTAAACTGGATACCATTCTTGATAAATCCATGCGCAATCTCTCAGGCGGCACAAGACAGAAAGTGAGCGCCGCATTGGCATTTTTATTTGATGCGGATGTATTGATCCTTGATGAACCAACTGCCGGCCTCGATCCGCTTTCATCCGAAATATTGAAGGAAAAAATATTGGATGAAAAAGAAAAAGGAAAATTAATCCTGATTACTTCTCATATCCTCAGCGACCTGGAAGAATTGACTACAGATGTTTTATACATCCAGGAAGGAAAAGTGATATTTTTTAAATCATTATCAGATCTGCGCCAGGAAACCGGTGAAGAAAAATTGAATAAAGCTATTGCGTGGCACATGAAGAATACCATAAAGCCTGATCTGCGTTATATTAAAATTGCCAAATAAAGAATTACCATGTTAAAGATCTCCAAATATGTTTTATATGATATCGCCCGGAATAAAGTGGCGATCGCTTATACCCTGTTCCTGCTGGTAATATCATTGAGTTTTTTCCAGATGGAAGCAAACAGCGGAAAAGCTGTATTGAGTTTATTGAATGTTGTATTGATCGTTGTACCATTGATAAGCCTGGTTTTTTCAACTATTCACTGGTACAATTCTTACGAATTTATTGAGCTGATGCTGACGCAACCCATCAGCCGGAAAAAAGTTTTATTGAGTGAATTCAGTGGCATTGCATCATCATTGGTTACGGCATTTTTAATTGGTGTTGGTTTGCCCGTATTGATCTACAACCCGGATAATATTGGCCTTGCATTGATTATCGTTGGTACCCTGTTAACGCTTTCATTTACTTCCATTGCATTTTTAGCTTCCGTTAAATCAAAAGACAAATCACGAGGAATTGGTATTGCCTTATTGTTATGGTTTTATTTTGCGTTGATCTATGATGGATTGGTGCTGATGATCCTTTTCTCCTTCAGTGATTACCCAATGGAAAAGATCACCTTGCTGCTTTCTTCTTTAAACCCGATAGACCTGGGCAGGATCTACCTGATGTTACAAATGGATGTAAGTGCATTAATGGGATATACCGGTGCCACTTACAAGGATTTCTTTGGAAGTAACATTGGATTGTTTTATACAATTGGCATCATGTTTATTTGGATCATTGTCCCGATCATGCTGGCAGTAAGATCTTTCAATAAAAAAGATCTTTAAGAAATATAATTACTGAATATTTAATGCATGCTTTGAAAAGCATGCATTTTTTATTTTAAAGAAAGAGATGGTTGTAAACTTATTTGAGACCTGATTTCAGTCCAGATAATCCAAAAACTAATGGGAAAAAAAGCACTGAATAATATTAATCCCTCCTGGTAATTGGGCAATACAATACCTAACCAGGCTAAAGCAGCCTGGAGAACCAATATTAATTCTGTAGTAATAAAAGAAAAGAAGAAAAGGTTTATACCCGTTTTTAATTTTCCTGTCAATGATCGTTTCTCAGATTGTAAAACAGCAGCCATTAAAAATAAACTGATAGAACCGAGTAATACCAAATGCAGGTAACTGATAATAAAGTTGCGAAAAGTAAATGCTATTTCAGCTACTAAAGGAAATGCACTGAAGAATTGTAAGATCATTTTAAAAATAAAAACGCCCATTGCCAATATAAATAGCTTCTCAACTCCATTCCATTTCCAAGTTGTTTTTTTAAGATCCTGCATCAGCCAAAAAATACTTAATAATTGTATACCAGCTCCTACTCCACCAATAACATAAAAGATCCAGGAAGGCTTCATCCATAATACAGAAAGAAAAAATGCAGGTAACATGGCCATATTTAATACAAACAAAACCTTTTTACCATTTGTATTAACCCTCCTGTTTTCAAGCATCCGGTAAAACAATGCCAAAACAACAAATGCAAACCAGCCATTATATTGAAAGTGTAAATAAAAATATATTGCATTGAAATAAATGGGTTCGCCTTTATAACCCATTACAATTAATGGCCCGGTAGTAAAGGGCCCAATAGAGGACACAACAAAATAAACAAAGGCCCAGCCTAAAAAAAGTAATGAGATTTTTTTGGCAGATGATGCAATAGCCTTCCAGCACATAACAGATAAATAAAAACCACCTAAAATAGAAATGCTGGAAAATATCACGCTAAACAATGCGTAACCGGTAAATGGAAAAGTAAGCAGCATACCATAAGCGGAAATAAGAAAAATGAATGCAATGTTACGCCAATGCTTAAACGAAATGTAATGACGGAGTTCTGGAAAATACCTGATAAGTAAAGCCAGTATCACCGGCATTAACCAACCGCCAAAAGCAAAATGCGAATGACCATGCAATACATTTTTAAATAATAAAGGAAAGTCATTTAAGAATGGGAATATTCTGAGTAATAAACCCAAACAAGCAACTAAAAAAAGATTAAAAAATGAAATGCCCAGTAATTGTTTTACTAACAGGTCAAGGCGCTGATTAATGCTCGCATGATCAGTTGATTTTAATTTTTCAAAAAAGATCGCAGATCCTATCATAAAAAATACGGTTGTAAAAAAACGCGATTAAATATTTGATCAATATCTATAACACGTTATTCTTTATTATCAGATAGCCTTGCTGAATTGAGGCATGGATCCTGAGTTACTTTTCATATGTAAAAACATATCAAATGCACTGCAGGCATTGCGTTGAAAAAATTGCCCTTGCGGGGTCAGGCTGATGCCGTTTTCGTCATATTCTACCAATCCATCTTGTTTCATTAGTTCCAGGATTGGGAAACTGTATTTTTTAATCAGCGGTAAATGCTCAGGTTTAAAATTAGTTTCTCCATTACAAATAATATCTAAAATATACTGGCGGAACGCCTTGTCATCTTCATTTAAAAAATAGCCTTTTGTAATGGCCAATTCACCACTGTTGATCGCTGCATAATAATCATGCAGTGCTTTTTCATTTTGCGCAAAACCAATGCCTGCATCACTGATGCTGGAAACACCAAGACCCAGTAACAATGTACTCTGGCGATAAGTATAACCCATAAAATTCCGGTGCAGGGTGCCATTCTTCCATGCAGTATATAATTCATCGTGGGGAAGTGCAAAATGATCCATGCCAATATTAGTATAACCATTGGCAGTTAACATCTCCTGCCCTTTTAAGTAAAGGTTGATTTTTAATTCAGCATCTGGTAAATGTGTTTCATCAAAAAGTCTTTGTCCTTTACTGGTCCATGGAACATGAGCATAACTGTAAAATGCAATCCGGTCAGGTTTCAATTCAATCACCTGGTTTATGGTGCGCTCCATACTTTGCATGGTTTGCAATGGCAATCCATAGATCAGGTCATAATTTACTGAGGTGAATCCAATTTGCCTGGCTAGTTCTGTAGCTCTTTGTACATTTTCAATTGGTTGAATACGGTTGATCACTTTTTGCACTTGAGGATCATTATCCTGTACGCCATAGCTGATACGCCTGAAACCCAATTTGTACAAAACTTTTAAATGCTGTTCCGTGGTATTGTTTGGATGCCCTTCAATACTGAATTCATGGCGGGGATGAATGATACTGCCTTTTAAAATATAATTTATCAGCCGCTCCAGGTTTTTGGGAGAAAAAAAGGTGGGTGTTCCACCGCCAATATGAAGTCCACTGATAACCGGTGTTTGCTTCATCATTTTACGATAGAGATCCCACTCTTTTTCAATCACTGATAAATACTCATTTTCTACTTTATGATTAGTAGTAATCTTTTTATTGCAACCGCAATAGGTACATAAAGATTCACAAAAAGGAAGATGCAAATAAAGACTGATCCCCTGTGTATGATTCACATCGTGAAACTGCTGTAAAAACACATTTCTCCACCTGTCCTTGTCGATATGGTTTTCCCAAAATGGCACAGTGGGATAACTCGTATACCTGGGTACGGGTTGATTGTATTTTCTGACCAGTAAAGGGTTTAGCTCAATTGAATTCATGACACAAAAATAAAAGGGCAGCTACCTGTAAAATATGATCTTCATTAACCTCAAACAGGATGTTTGTCAATAAAAAAAATCTTAACAGAATCTATTATCGTTAAAGGGATGAATGCTATCATGAACATGTCACCTGCAAAAAATAAAACCTGATTTTCATCAGGTTTCTTTTTGATTAACCTCACCCACTTAACATACCCTATGTCATAAGCGAGTCATATTGCACAGAATAATTTTGTCCCTGAATTAAAACAACAATAATGGAAGAACTAAACCAGGGAGAAACTTCTTCAGCTGCCACCACCAACATCGGCGCTGAGTATATTAAAGTCCCCGCTAAACAAAAATTTATACCTAAAGGAGCATTGGCCTTCTTCGTATTGCTCATTGTATTATGCCTCATTATTTGGTTTGGAATTTATTTTTTAATGCTTGAACGCAGTTAAAATTCTTATATGTCTGTAATTGATAAATCAGAAAAAAAAGTATTAATGATTTCGGGCGTTATAATCGGCCTGTTCATATTCTCCATTTTATATGCAAAAGATAAATATCAAACGGATGTTCCCGAATGCATTCCATTTGATAAAGCATATACAGAACCGAAGATTAACCAGATAGATGAAAAAACCTTCCAGGTATTTTCCGTTGCCAGTATGTGGCAGTTTGAACCTGCTGAAATATATGTACCGGTAGGCAGTGAAGTGGATTTTTATCTTTCTTCAAAAGATGTTGTTCATGGATTCAACATCGCCGAAAAAAATGTGAATATGATGGCGGTGTATGGAAATATCAACAAAACAACTGTTCGATTTGACGAACCCGGTGTATATAAAATTACCTGTCATGAATACTGCGGTGTAGGACACCAGAACATGCAGGCTGAAGTAATAGTACACCAACCCCAAACTAAATAACCAACGACAAATTAATTATCATGCAAGTAAGCAGATCACTAAAAAAAGTTATTTTCTGGCTGCTGGGAATCCCGGTTACGCTACTTATACTGGGTATTTACCACGGATTAATGCAAACCATTTACCGGGCAGGTATATTGAATGATTCCAGCTTTTTAAAATTAGAATATTACCAGGGTCTTACACTTCACGGTGTTATCAATGCCATTGTACTTACTACTTTTTTCGCGGTTGCATTTGGTCATGCATGTATGACCTTCTTTTTAAAAAGAGAACCGAATAAAAAAGCCATGTGGATCAGTTTTTGGCTGATGGTAATCGGAACCGTACTGGCAGCCTGGGCTATGTTAGCCGGTAAGGCTTCCGTGCTGTATACATTTTACCCTCCGTTAAAAGGGCACCCTTTCTTTTATTTAGGAACCGCTTTGATCATTGTAGGTTCCTGGATCCCTTTATTCGATTGGGCACGGATGTACCGCGAATGGAGAAAAGAAAATCCGACAACAAAAATTCCATTAGCGGTTTTAGGAACACTTATAAATTTCATCATCTGGTTTGTTTGCACGCTGGCTGTTGCATATGAAGTTTTGGTATTGTTATTACCATGGTCCATGGGCCTGGCGGATGTAAACGTTACACTGGCAAGAACATTATTCTGGTTTTTTGGTCATGCATTGGTTTACTTCTGGTTGTTGCCTGCATACATCATGTTTTATGTTATGCTTCCTAAACTGGCAGGCGGAAAATTATATTCTGATTTAGCCGGTCGCATTGCATTATTCGGATTCCTGATATTCTCTATTCCTGTAGGTGTTCATCACCAGTTCAGTGATCCAAGTATTGGACAAAATATTAAATTCTTCCAGGGTTTACTTACTTATGGAGTTACTATTCCAAGTTTTATTACAGCATTTACCATTGCAGCTTCTTTAGAATATGCAGGCGTAAAACGCGGAGCAAAAGGTTTGTTTGGATGGATGGCCAGGCTGCCATACCTGGATACAAACAATTTCATGTTTGCATACCTGATAGCAGGATTGATCCTGTTTATTTTTGGCGGACTAACAGGTATTGTAAACGCTTCTTATTCTTTAAACAACGTTATTCATAATACATCCTGGTTGCCAGGTCACTTTCACATGACTGTTGCGGGGCCCGTATTTCTTGCCATTATTGGCATGTGTACATACCTGTATTCAAAAATGAGTGGTAAGAAGATCTTTTTGCCAAAAGTAAATGTGATCATTCCTTATTTGTGGATGATTGGTGTACTGATATTTTCTACAGGGTTAATGTGGGGTGGATTAATAGGTGAGCCAAGAAGAACAAACCTGGGTATGACTTACCTGAATCCAAAACATACATTGTTTACACCTGAATGGGTTCCAACAACCATGCTTGCCTTGCTGGGTGGTATCATTATGTTTATTGCAGCCATGCTATTCATCGTTGTATTTTTTGGAACCATGTTTAGAAAAAAACAAGTGGATGCAGTTTTGGAATTACCCTATAGCGAAGCCTATCATGATGAAAAAAGAATTCCACTTTTTGACCGGTTTAAACCATGGCTGGTAACCATGGCCGTTATCATTGTGATTGCCTATACACCCGCATTGTATGATGCAGTAACCAACCCTGGACCAAATGCACCGCGATTTACACCGGCCAACCCGGCTCCGGATTTATTGAAAGTAAAAAAATGATCAAGTGGAATAACATATGGATCTATTTCGCCATCATCCTGGCAGCACCATTTGGCGCCTATGGTGTGTACAGTTGGTACACAAGCAAATTTGAAAAGTTGCCGGTATTTGGAACTGAAAGAAGAGGATTGAAAGATGATGGTGAACATAGCATCGCTGATTTTACTTTGATTAACCAGGATGGCGAATTGAAAAGCACCAAAGAATGGGAAGGTAAAATTGTTGTCGCGGATTTTTTCTTCACAACATGTCCAACTATCTGTCCTAAGATGACGGCCTCATTAAAAAGAGTCAGCGAGGAATATAATGATGATGCCGTGCTGATCAATTCATTTACCGTTGATCCGGAAAGAGATAACCCTGAAAAACTGACCGCATACATTCAGAAGTTTAACCTGCCTGTAAAAAACTGGGATCTGCTGACAGGTTCAAAACAGGAGATCTATAAACTGGCCCGCAACAGTTTCATGGTAGTTGCTACGGATGGTGATGGCGGACCCACAGATTTTATTCATAGTGAAAACCTGGTACTGGTTGACAGAAAAAAACGCATTCGCGGATATTATGATGGTACCAGTAAAAAAGAAGTAGACCAATTAATTATTGATATTAAAAAACTGAAAAATGAAAAATAAGTTATTCATAACTGTTTTATTTATTTCCCTGTTTGGCATATTTAATCTGCAAGCCGAAACGCCAATCGAAGAAGGGAAATCCATTTTTACTACCCGATGTGCTGCATGTCATAGTGTAAATAAAGTACTTACAGGACCTGCACTGGCAGGCGTAGACGAAAGAAGATCCATTGACTGGATCATAAATTTTATTCATTCCTCGCAAACAATGGTAAAAGCAGGGGACAAAGA
The DNA here is from genome assembly GCA_946885335.1 of uncultured Chitinophagaceae bacterium. The sequence continues at coordinate 8,236 of CAMPGG010000009.1, read as the reverse complement.
TGCCATTGCCATTTTTGAAAAATTCAATAAGATCCCAATGCCTGATCATCAAGACATCAGCGCAGAAAAAATTAAAAGCATTGTTGAATATATTAAGTCTGAAACTACATCAGCAGCCGCTGTTACGCAAATTAAAAAGCCAGGTAAATTAAGACCAACTTATACACCATTAACCATACAGGATAATTATGGCTTTTATATTGCCTTTTTTATAGTAGTAGCATTACTTATTGTGGGACTATTGTTTGCTGTTCAATTAAAATCAATCAGCCGCGAAGTGGCAGATAAAAATATCCCGTTGCAATAACGGGAATCGTTGGTTTAGTTCAATTCCCAGCCCCGGTTCCCCGGGGCTGGCTTTTTTGTAACCATGAAGCTAATACAATTTTTACTATCAAATAATTGTATTGGCAGGCATCAATTGTTGATTGAAATGCCGGGGCCGAATGGCTGCGGGATGGCAGCGATAGCCCGCAGCGCAGCGAGGACTAAAGCGAACAGCCCGGACAAATGATGCACAAAGAAGGGAAGATGAAAGCCCCAAAATAATCTTTAATGGTAGGAGCCGAACTTACTGACTACAAACATTCCTAAACGCTAAACTCTAAACAACCTAAACCTTCCCGCCTTCTTATCTTTGATGCGATCAATTTAAATTCTGGAATACAACATGCGCATTGATATTATAACTGTCTTGCCCGAATTGCTTGCAAGCCCGTTTTCTCACTCCATTTTAAAAAGAGCAAAAGAAAAAGGATTGTTGGAAATTCACTTACATAATTTACGGGATCATACTCCTTATAAACATGGGCAGGTTGATGATTACCAGTTTGGCGGTGGTGCCGGTATGGTCATGATGCCGGAACCGCTGGCAATATGCATTGAAAAATTAAATGATGAACATAAATATGATGAGATCATTTTCTTAACGCCCGATGGCAAAACTTTGAACCAGCAAACCGCAAATCGTTTATCGTTAAAACAAAACCTGTTGTTGATCTGCGGGCATTATAAGGGCATTGATGAACGCATCAGGGAAAAATATGTTACTCAGGAAATTTCAATTGGCGATTATGTTTTAAGCGGTGGTGAACTGGCTGCGGCTATTTTGGTTGATGCTGTTGGCCGGTTGATCCCGGGTGTGTTGAATGATGAAACTTCGGCGCTGTTTGACTCCTTCCAGGATCAATTGCTTGCTCCTCCTGTTTATACAAGACCGGCAGAATGGCGTGGCATGAAAGTGCCCGAAATTTTATTAAGTGGTGATCCTAAAAAAGTAGATGAGTGGCGGCATGATGAAGCGGTGAAAAGAACAACTGAACGACGCCCTGATCTGTTGAATGATGGTGATTAAAAAAAAGAGTCCCGCCTGGAAAGGCAGGACGATTTCTTAACCATAAAAGACGTTCAATGAGATCGATGATTGAAAATACAAATGCACACAATAAGCTTTCTGAATAATCGGTGAAACTGAACTTTTATATGTTGAATGCTTGCAAAAAAAGGTTAACTAATTTCACTAAGGGCTTGCAAACAGATTTCTTTAAATTCAAAAAAAGCATTCATTGATTCACTTGATGAATGCTCTGCCTCTTTTTCCATCTTTTCTAATAAATTACTAACCTGCTCATCATATAATCCCACATAGCCCAATGTAGATTTCAGACTGTGTGCTATGTTGTGCACATGTTGCCTGTTTTTAAGTTTGATGGCATTTTCTAATTCATCAAGTTCCCTGGGTAATTGTATTTCAAACTGGCGTAAAAGCTTTTCCCTGAAGTTTGCATCGCCACCTGACAATTCATTTAAATAATCTGTGTTAACCAGGTTTCGGGTATTTGGCTTTTTGCTTTCCATGGCCGCCTGGTAAATAGCATTAATTAATTCCTGTTCACTGATTGGTTTTTTAATATAACCATCAAATCCCGCTGCCAGGCATTTTTCCTTATCTCCCGGTAATGCATATGCGGTCATGGCAATGATGGGGATAGGGTTATTAAGTTCATTTCTTACCTGGCGGGTGGTTTCGTATCCATCTTTACCTGGCATTTGAATATCCATCAGGACGATATCGAATATTTTTTCACTTAGTTTTTTTAAGGCATCATTTCCATTTGAAACCATTTCAAAAGTAAAATGATGTGCAGTCAGCAAATGCTTTATTAATTGCTGATTCATTTCATTGTCTTCAGCAACCAGTATATGAGCTTTTTTGCGATGGGCAGAAGTTGGCTGTTCACTTTTTATATTGGCTTTTTCCATTTTTGGAACTTCTAAACCAAATGGTATGAATACTTTAAAACAAGTTCCTTTACCTTTTTTACTATTGACTTCTATATGTCCATTTTTCAATAAAACCAATTGTTTAACAATGGATAATCCCAGCCCTGTGCCACCGAACTTTCTTGTAGTATCCATTTCCGCTTGTTGAAAACGGTCAAATATTATATCCAGTTTATGTTGATCAATACCAACACCTGTATCTGTAATTTCAAATGCCAAAATTACCTGCTCCTCATTTTTACTATGCAAACGGATATTTAAATCAATCCTGCCCTTTTCAGTAAACTTGATCGCGTTACTCAATAAATTGGTTAATACCTGGGTTAAACGGAATGAATCACCGGTTAAATGATCCGGAATATTTTTATCAATAGAACAATCAAATACAATTCCTTTTGCCTGCGCTTTCTCCCGGAACATGGCATCTATGGTCATGATTAAATCAGGAAAATGAAAACTCGTTTTTTCAATTCGCATCATTCCCGCTTCGATCTTGGACAGATCCAATATATCATTTACAATAGCCTGCAGGTTTTGCCCGGAACTACGCATATAGGTTACATATTCCTTTTGATCCGGGGATAAAGAAGTTTTAGATAATAAATTTGTGAAACCCAGGATGGCATTGAGCGGTGTTCTTATTTCATGGCTCATATTTGATAAGAACTGGTCCTTTACACGTGCCGATTCTTTTTCCTTTTTTTCTGATTCATTTAAAACCGCAATCAGTTTTTGTTGTTTCCGGCTGATAGCGATGATATAGAAAAATGCAAAGATGCTTGAGATGGCAGCAACAATAGCCAGGAACATACCTCTTGACCGCGCCTTGTTACCATTTTCCGCAATATTATCCGTAATAGCTTTTACAAATGCCTGCCGGGTATTGGTTAATTTATCTATCAACAAAACAATACTGTCGGTCATTACTTTTCCCCTGTGCTGGTTGATGTATTCTTCTGCCGAATCTTTTCCAAATTGTTCGTACTGCTTAATGATCCTTGTACTGTGTGTTATTTTTCTTTCAACAACATGGGTCAAAGATTTCATCAGGGAATCTGTAACCGGGTCTTCAAAATAGATATCCAGCTTTTTTAAACCCAAACGAATATTTTGAATTTCGCCTTCCAGGTTTTTCAGGTGATCAGATCTTTCCGTGATAACAGCACCACGCACATTACTTTCAACTGAAATAATGGAAGTTTCAAGTATTTGTAGATCCCGCTGTGTTTTTAATTCGTTTAATAGACGAGTGTTGGAATTAATGAGGGTATTGATGCTTTGCCCGGAATTAAATTGCAGAAAAACGATCATCAATACACTGACCAAAAAGACAATTAATGGAAAATATTTTAGCTTTCTCTTTAGCATGATTTGAATGCTGTAATATACAAAAGAAGCATCATCCATTATATATCTGCGGACTTACTTCAGGCAGGGTTCTTATTCAAAAAAGGGGATTTTAGATGAACATTAAAAAAGGAATTACCGGTCTTCCATTTTTTTATAAGAGTAAACAACCAGGATAAGCGAAAGAATAATAAATGCCCCGGAACCAATTATCAAAGCCGATGTATGTTGTTTACTGATTTCTATTAAAAAGACATATTCACTGGCCAAAAGTGCCAGCACCGCTAAAATAAAGAGAATAGTGTATTTCGATTTCATTATAAATTATCCAGGGCCCGGAAACTTATACACCCTTTTATCCGGGTTACTAAAACTGGACACCTAAATTAAATTCTTTGGATAATCCTTTTTTTGAATTAAGTCAGGAGACAATATTTAAACGACCAAACAGGTAAAAGAAACGGTATTGAATGATTATAGGAGGTTTAGCCTTTTTTGAAGAGCGCTGCGATATGCATCCGCAACAGGGATGGTATGATTGGCGGCATTAATTACTCCCTCTTCAATAAAATCAATTTTATTAATGGCAGAAATATAACTCCTGTGCACACGCATGAACTTAGCAGCCGGCAATTTTTCTTCCAGTGCTTTTAAAGTCGTATGTATAACATGAAATTTTTGATTTGTATAAAGCTTTACATAATCACCCATGGCTTCTATAAACAGGATATCATCCATATTAATCCGTTTTAAAACGCCACTGTCTTTAATAAAAACGAACTCCTTTTCTGCAACATTCATTTCCTGGCTGTTGCTTTCAAATATCTCCCGGGCTTTTTCAATACTTTTTAAAAAACGGGCCGGGTTAATTGGTTTTATGAGATAATCTGCCACATTCAATTCGAAAGCTTCTACCGCGTATTCCTTTTTTGCCGTGGTAAAAATGATCAAAAGGTTTTTATCTGCAAGATGGCGGGTCAATTCAATTCCACTCATTCCGGGCATTTCAATATCCAGCAGTAATAAATCAACCTTTTCCTTTTTTACAAGTTGAAAGCATTCTATAGCAGTTTCACACTCAGCTACCAGTTCCAGGTCATCAGCCATACTGACCAATTGCACCATGGCCATCCTGGCAAGTTTATTATCATCTACGATCATGCATCTCATAGCCTTAAAATTAATTGAAAATGAAGTTATGGGTAAAGAAATTTAAAACTTTCAGGCATATTAAATCGTAAACAAATTGAGAAGATCAATAAGCATTCATTCAATCAACTTTTCAACTTATTTATCTTTACCTCTTAAAAAATAAAAATGAAAGTTAAAGGGCAGATAGTTGATGTTATGAACAGGAATATTTTTCCGGCAGAAATTAAAATTGAAAATGGGTTGATTGCTGAAATTTTACCATTCACCCCGGCAGAAAATGAAAATCTTCCTTTTATAACGCCTGGTTTTATTGATGCCCACGTACACATTGAAAGTTCTATGCTGGTACCTTCTGAATTTGCCCGACTGGCAGTAGTACGTGGTACGGTGGCCACGGTAAGTGATCCCCATGAAATTGCCAATGTTTGCGGAATCAGTGGTGTTGAATTTATGATTGAAAACAGCAAGCAGGTTCCTTTAAAATTCAATTTTGGTGCACCCAGTTGTGTACCGGCAACTGTTTTTGAAACGGCCGGTGCCGTATTGAATGCCGATGAAGTTTCAGCGCTTTTAGATCGCAATGAAATAAAATACCTGAGCGAGATGATGAATTTCCCCGGCGTGCTGAATAAAGATGAAGAGGTGATGAAGAAAATTGAAGCGGCACAGCGTTTAGGAAAACCTGTTGATGGACATGCTCCAGGACTCATGGGGGAAGATGCAAAGAATTATATTGAAGCTGGCATCAGTACCGATCACGAATGTTTTACAGAAGAAGAAGCATTGGGAAAACTTGCACATGGGATGAAGATCATTATCCGCGAAGGAAGTGCCGCTAAAAATTTTGAAGCACTGATTGGGCTTTTAAATGATCATGCAAACATGATCATGTTTTGCAGCGATGATAAACATCCCGACAGCCTGGCAGAGGGACATATAAATCAATTATGCCAAAGAGCCGTTGCCAAAGGCATTGATATATTTCATGTATTACAAGCTGCCTGCATTAATCCCATATTACATTATAAGTTGGATGTAGGTTATTTGCAAACCGGCCAACCGGCAGATTTTTTGGTATTGAATGATCTTAAATCCTTTCAAGTTCTGCAAACATATATTGATGGCGTGTTGGTTGCTGAAAATGGAAAAACACTGATAGAAAGAACAGAAACCAAAATCATCAACAATTTTTCTTGCAAGAAAAAAGAACCGGCTGATTTTGTAACCGCTTATAATGGTGAAGAAGAAATTGCTGTTATTGAAGCACTCGATGGACAACTGATCACCAATAAATTATTTCATAAACCAAAAACAAATAATGGATATATTATTTGTGATTTGGAAAATGATATTTTAAAGATCGCTGTCGTGAACCGGTATACTGAGGCGCCGGTTTCCACCGCATTTATAAAAAATTTTGGATTAAAAGAAGGTGCGATAGCATCTTCGGTTGCCCATGACAGTCATAATATTGTTGCTGTTGGTGTGGATGATGAAAGTATTTGCAAAGCGGTGAATGCTGTCATTGAGCACCAGGGAGGCATTAGTTGTATGAACGAACAATTAGAGATTGTATTACCATTACCGGTTGCAGGTTTAATGAGTATGGATGATGGTTATAAAGTAGCGGAGCAATATTCATTGATCGACCAGGCTGCAAAAGCTGCCGGTGCAACCCTTTCAGCTCCTTTTATGACTTTATCGTTTATGGCATTACTCGTAATTCCTCACTTAAAACTTAGTGATAAAGGTTTGTTTGATGGAGACAAGTTTGCCTTTGTTTGAAATTAATCTATTATAATGTTTAGATGTTTAGGCGTTTAGTTGTTTAGTCAAAAAATAGCGCAGATCTAATTACCCATCGCTAAATTCCCAAAATGGACTGGGTAATATTAGGATGCCAATCAGCCCAATTCCCAATATACCAATTCCCAATTCCAGCATTCAACAAATCAACCAATCAACAATTCAACCAATCACCCCTTATGTATCTTTTGATACAATTTTAATTTGTTTGATGATCTTATTATTGTGAAACACATAATCATGCCCTGCGAAACATGTATTAATTTTTTCACCACAAAAAACATAAGATCATGAAAACATTAAAATGCGCAGATGTAGGATTTGATTGCCCCGGTGTAATCAAGGCAAACACAAATGAAGAAGTTTTAAACCAGGCAGCTAAACATGCATCAGAAGTACATAATGTAACCGTAACACCCGAATTAGCGGCGCAGATAACCACATTGATAAAAGAGGAGTAAAAACCGTTATCGTTTTTATGCAACCGGCCGAAAAAAATACATATAATTTATTAAATTGAGTCAACACCTCACTTTAATCATAATACATGGATTCATCAACTGCATTATTCAACAAACTGTCATTTTTTACAGAACCTGAATTTAAAGAGGAGATTTTGCAAAATGGACAATTGGTTGATTTTAAAAAAGGAGATGTTATTGTAAAAGAAGGTCAGTATGTAAAATTTCTGCCGATAGTTATCGAAGGTTCCATCAGGGTCTTTCAGCAAAAAGAAGAAAGAGAGATCCTGCTTTATTATGTTAATGCCGCAGAAACCTGTACGATGTCTTTGGCAGCAGCCTATTTCAATAACAAAAGCACATCGCATGGTGTTGTAGTTGAACCAGCTAACGTAATAATTTTCCCTGCAAGTTTATTAACAGAATGGCAGTTAAAATATCCATCATGGAATAAATATGTAATGGAAATGTTCCGGTTGCGTTATGACGAATTAATCAGTTCGTTTGAACGGGTTGCCTTTGATCATATAGATGTTCGCGTATTAAAATATCTTGAGAAAAAGAAACAAACTGATAATTCAAACAAAATAAATTTATCACACCAGAACCTGGCACATGAACTGGGAACAACCCGCGTAGTGATTAGCCGGATATTAAAACAATTTGAACGTGAAAATAAAATCAGGCAGTCAAGAGGTGTGATTGAACTGATATAATTAATTCAACTTATCAACCATTCAACCATCACTGGTGTCCGCAAGTGCAGGTTTCCGTTTCCGTTAAATTAAACCAGGGAAATGATCCTGCATTTTTAACTGCCTCCCAATAAAACTCGCCTCTTTTTTTCTCATGATTCCCGGTTTCATTCATCGTTGCTGCATCGAACAATCTTCCATTCACCATGGTGTATTGAATGCTTTCCGTATTACGAATATTTTCTAATGGATTTTTTTCCATAACGATCAAATCTGCCAGCTTACCAACTTCCAGCGAACCTAACTGTTCATCCAAACCCAAAGATTTAGCTGGATTGATGGTTGCCGTTTTTAATGCCTGCAGGTTAGTCATGCCACCTTGCTGCATCATCCATGTTTCCCAATGTGCACCAATTCCCTGTATCTGTCCATGAGCGCCCATATTAACCAATACGCCGAGGTCATTCAATTTTTTTGCCTGCTCCGAAATCT
>CAMPGG010000008.1 GCA_946885335.1 uncultured Chitinophagaceae bacterium | reverse complement strand
GGTCCGGGAGGTTATGGGACAATCCTGATGAGTGGCTCACATAAAAAAGAACTTTCCCAGGGTTACAAACGCACCACCAATAACCGTATGGAACTGATGGCAGTAATCGCAGGACTGGAAGCATTGAAAAAGCCAGGCATGAAAGTTACAGTTTACAGCGACAGCCAATACATTGTAAAAGCGGTTACCCTTGGCTGGTTGAATAAATGGATTGCTACCAATTTTAAAGGCGGTAAAAAAAACAAAGACCTTTGGATGCGCTATCACAATTTGGCCCGCAACTTTGATATTGATTTTGTTTGGGTAAAAGGTCATGCAGAAAATATATTCAATAACCGCTGCGATATACTAGCTACCACAGCGGCTGATGGAGATAATTTACTGGATGATATTGGATACGAACCCGGTATTGAAACAACATCTGACCTGTTTTAATAATCAATTGAATTTATTTTATCCAATCATTAATCAACCAATAAAGAACTATTCCGGCTGACCATTTGACTTTCTTCTTCAGAACTGATGTCTTTAAATAAATGCATCTCAATAATTCGATCTGATGCTCCATCATAAAACCCGGTTTTATACATATAATTTTCAGGATTTCTAAAAGTGCCGAACAGGATATCAAAGAGCGGAAGATCAGAATAATTATATGCATGAATGCCTCTTGCATGATGTATTGCATGACTTTCCGGTCTTTGAATAATATAACCTAACCATTTTGGTGTTTTGATATTAGCATGTTGAAATATGCTGAAGAAATTAGTGACCAATAGCACGATGGTAATTGATTGGGGTGAAAGTCCTGCAATAAATGAAAAACAAACAGTGCCCAATACAGTAAATCCTACCATATCAAATAAACTAAAATAAAAAGCTCCGTAAGTATCCAGGCGTTCCGCACTATGGTGCATCTGGTGAAAGATTCTCCAAAGCAAATTATTTTTATGCATTGCCCGGTGCCAGGTATATACACCCAGTTCATACAAAGCAATTCCCAATAAACCTGCTGGCAATAATCCCCAATTCGACAGGTCAATCAGTTGGGAAGTAGGTAACCATTTTGCATACATCAATGGCAGGTATGATGAAAGGAAAAAAAACATGAAGAAGAATAAAATCCCTTTCAATTTCCAAAAAGCGATGTAGGGTAATTTCCTTGCTGGAAAAAATGCTTCCCACAAAATCAGCAACAGGTAAATGGACAGGATAATCAATGAAACAGGATCTAATAAAATCTCTAATGGAGTAGGCATAACAAATGGTTTAATGGTTAATCGTTTTTGATAAAAAATTGTAAAAAGGAAAATGAATTATGGTTTACGATTTCGTGCTGTGCTGAACAAAAGCTACCAGGTCATCAGCAAATTTTTTTGGTTGTTCCCAATGCAAAGCATGACCAGTTCCTTCGTAAATAACCAACCTGGCATTTTTTATTCCTTTCAATAAAATTTCCTGACTTTCTTTAGGGCATATATAATCCTTATCACCCCAAATTATTAATACAGGAACCTGAATGCTACTTAACCGGGGCACCAGGTCTGTATGCATTATTTCATCTGCAACAGATTTCCAAACATGCAGTGGAACTTTATTGCTTTCCTTAATAAGTTCATTAAAATACAAACTGTCTATTGGTACCGCCAACGTGCTATGCTGAAAGTCAGAAGCAAATTGAAAACTGACTGAATCCCGGAGATTTTTAATTTCCTCCACGAATTCAGGTATGCCAGGATTATCTTTAAATGCTGCCCCGGAACTAACAATTATTATCGATTTCACCAGGTTTGGATAATCTAACGCAAATTGCTGGGCAATCATTCCTCCCCAGGAGTGACCTGCAACAATCACTGGTCCTAATTTTTTTTGTGTGATAAATGCAGCCAGGTCACTTGCTATAGATTTTGAATCATATCCATTTTCCGGTTTGGAGGAATTTCCATGACCCCTTTGTGAAATGGCAAAGACATGCATATTTAACGGAAGTAATGGCAACACTTTTTCAAAAGATCTCCATGAATCAGTGTATCCATGCAATAAAACCACCGGTACACCGCTGGAATTGCCATGCTCAACATAGTGAAGTTTAATTCCGGTTGAAAGCATGATTGACTTCTCTGTTAGCCTAAATGAAACATTCGTTATCTGAATGGGTTCATAATTATTTCCATGCATGAATATGGAAAGTGCCGCAGTTATGAATATTATTTTCATCGCTTTAAATTTTCAGTAAAGTTTTGAAAATAATAAGCGGGAAAAAATAACCGAAAGAGTGAGTATTTATCACCAAAACCGGTGATACAATTATTCCTGCATTACTTGTGCATACAAATAAAAAATCCCGGCCAAAGACCGGGATCCATTCTATATTGATAATAGATTTAAGCCAGTTTATGTTCTTTAGCTTCCTGCATTTTCTTCACTAAGAAATAGGTACCAAAAAATACAGCTGAAAAGAAAAGGGTTGCAGCTAAACTTCCACGGTAAAATGGTAATGCATCATTATAACACATCATCAAGCCTTCTAAAGTTTTTGGCCTGTACAATCCACCCCCACCCATCCAAACTAAAAAGTTTGAAATGATAAAATAGGTTGTTGGTGCTGCTATTGAAGCGGCTGCAATTTTAACCCAGTTAATCTTCCTGATCATCAATCCAAATACCACCATTCCTGCAAATAAAATATAATTGGTTACCTGTCCTTCATAAAAGCCGGGCATTACACTTAAATTAAATGAAAACAATACCTGGAATAACAGATCTGATATGAACATTGATAAAAGTGGAATAAGGATGGCCCATCTTTTATCTTTCAAAACAGCGCCTGCAAAAACAGCGATAGCAATCTGGGGAGCAAATCCAAGTGGACGATCATCCCAAACCCGGTAAACAGAAGCCACGATCAACATCAATCCAAAAATGGCCAGTATAGTTTTATTAAGTTTCATTTGTTTATTTTATTTGTTTTTAAGTCAAAATGTAATCGCAAATAATCGTCACAGTGGTTATTCAATTATAATTATGCAAAAATAACTGAAATGATTAAAAAATGGAGCTAAGTTATTAACGCTTGTTAACAGGCGCAGAAGCAAGATAGCACTGGCTTTGAGCCATGGCTTTAATTTTTATACCAGTATTATAAAATATGACGGCAGATTCCCCGGTTTTTAATAATAGCTGATTCTTCCCTTCTTTTAATAAAATCTCACCGGCTAAAACCAGGATGATCTCCGTTGTTGACGACTCCCTGCTGATGGAATCATTCTTTTTTAATTGATAGCCCGTTAATTCAAAATCTTTTGCCGGTGTACTATAAACTGTTTCCATGTTGTCTTTCTTCGGACGGATAATTGCTGGTTTTACTTCCTTAAATTTTACCAGGTTCATCAGTTCATTTACATCAACATGTTTGGGTGTTAATCCACCACGCAAAACATTATCAGAATTGGCCATGATCTCTACATTCTGACCTTCCAGGTAAGCATGTAAAATTCCCGCCGCCTGGTAAATGGCTTCACCGGGTTGCAAATGAACCAGGTTGAATAAGTAAATTGAAAAAATGCCCCGATCAATATCCGGCGTAACATTAAATGTTTGCGCAGCCCTTGCCGCCCAAAAATCCGCATCTTCTTTTTTTAATAGTTGCTGATGATAAGCCGGAATAATACGTTTCAATAATGGTTGCAGCATTTCATTCACTTTATCCTGTGGCATTTCCATTACATAACGATACAGACCTTCATATCCTTTACCGCTAAAAATTTTTAATAGCGGTTTTAATTCTTTTACAGATTTCAATGTATTAGTTAAGACTGAGGCTTCTTTAAAACCATGCAGTAACCAAAACTCACTTAATGCAACCATCAGTTCAGGCTTATGGTTATCATCTTTATAATTACGATTTGGTGCATCTAACGAAATGCCCATTTCGTTTTCTTTTTTATAAGCAGCTTCGGCATATTTTCTTGATGGATGAACCTGTATGCTTAGCATATCTTTTACATCAAGGATCTTTAAAAGATAAGGCAAGCGATGAAAATTTGTGGCGATATTATCTCCCAACGTTTCAACGGGTGACTGTTCAATATATTTATTTAAAGGAATCGCATCACCATTTGTTTCAACCAATGAAGGAGCTTTATCGTGTGCCCCCAGCCAATATTCTGCAAAAGGTTCGTGGTTTGGATTTTCAATATTAAGTAATGCAGGCAGGTAAGTGGTTCCTCCCCAGCTATAATGTTGCACCGACCCTTTTAATGGAAACATTTTATTGCGCTTCATTCCTGTTTATGTAATTTAAAGTAAAGATAACCGCATGGCCACACACAACCAACTGGGTAAAGAGGCGGAAGAACTGGCGGCAAAATACCTGGATTCAAAAGGATTTAATATACTTTTTCGCAACTGGCGTTATTCCTATTATGAAATTGATATTGTAGCCACCAAAAATAATATGTTGCATATCATCGAAGTTAAATGCCTGAAATCGGATAAAGAATGTTACCCTGAGCAATCAGTTACCAAAAAGAAATTTCGTTTTTTATTGAATGCAGCCGATGAATTTTTGTTCCAGCATCCAACTTATCGTCATGTACAATTTGACATTTTATCCATAACCATGCGTTCCAATTTGGATCATGAATATTTTTTTATTGAAGACGTATCTTTTTGAAATCCTTTTATAACCTGGTTTCATTATTTGGTACAATGAGCGAAGTCGGTTCACCATAATGCTTCTTGCCTTTCACCATCATCAGCATTTTTTCAACCATCTTAAATGTGGCGGGGCAATATTCAATATTTTGTTTGTGTACATGGATATAATCAACCATTTTCTTTTTTGACAGGTGAGGAAATCCTGCACAGTCCACGGGTCTCACTTCATAAATACTGCATTTATTGTCCTCCAGGTTTAAGAACTGGCAAGGATTACTGGTGTTCATCCAGTCACCCGTCTTTTTTTCCTGGTACAACCATTTTTCTTTAAAAGCTTTTCGCGTCATTCCTAAATGTGCTGATATGCGGGAAATATCTTTTGGTGTAAAAGTCGGAGTCATCCTTTTACAACAGTTTGCGCAGGTAAGACATTCTGTTTCCTGCCATACTTCTGCTTCTATCAATGGGGTGATAGCATCCAGTTTCTTTGGTGGATTTTTTTCAACTTTCGACAAAAATCTTTTAAATACATTTTTTTGAATTCGCACCCGTTGCCTGAACGATCGCAGATTAACAGACATATATTTTTATTGCTTTGGGGCCGAAGATAAAAGTTTTTGTTTTACAAGTATCTTAGTGTCTATTTTTGTTTGATATGAAATAATAGAACTGATCATTACCATTTCTATTCATTAACGAACTTATTAGAAAAAAACCTTGTGTACTTAAAACCCAACTGATGCAATTAAAAAAATTATTAGCAGCTATTCCTTTACTGGCGCTTGCCGCAGCCTGTAATAACCAATCGGCCGAGGCGGTTAAACCATTGTGCGATACAACTTGCATGACCGATTCAATCGGATTCACTCTGGATCATCCGCAAAAGCCCTATGTGTATATAACCGCCCTGGATTGTCATCCTGATTCATTGGTATGGAGTCATTCAGCAATAGAAAGCAATCGAAAAATGGAATTCAGCACGTTAGTAAGCAATACGGTTTATATGAATCCAAGTATGGTTGATTGTTATATAAAAGATACAAGCTATGCCTGGTTAAAGTTTAATGATTGCTTGACCGGGCGTGGCTATTTGATGAAATTACCTTTCAGCAAAGAAAACGACCTGAGCAATTATACAAGTGCCCTGAATAATTTTGATCCTGCATTTAAAATTGCTGTAGGACTGATCTGTTATGCTGATTATACTTTTATTTATGTTGAAGACATGGAAACCGGAAAAACAGAAAAAGTGCTGATGCATGACCAGGAATTAAAGATTGACTGGAATAATATCCATGAAACATTTGAATCGGTAACGGTAACCCGTAACCGCATAGAAGCTGATATCATTGTTAATGGCCAGAAAAAAAGGATTGAAAAAGATATCAGTCTTTAATTATGTGGCAACCTTATAAAAAAGGATTCAAATCGTACCTGCAACTGGAGAAATCATTATCAGCACATTCCGTGCAAGCCTACCTGCACGATATTGAATTGCTTACACAATTTCTTCAATCTCAAAATACAATGGTTAATCCTGCGGATGTTACCTTACAGCATCTGCAGGATTTTCTTAAACATATAGCAGAATTGGGCATGAGTTCTTCTTCCCAGGCCCGTATCATTTCTGGTATAAAAGCTTTTTATAAATATGCATTGATAGAAAATATAAGTACCCTTAATCCATCCGTTTTATTAGATGCCCCTAAATTAAAGAAATCACTACCTGATGTTCTTCATTTCGATGAGATTGAAAAGATCCTTGCAGCAATTGACCTTAGTACACCCGAAGGAACCAGGAACAAAGCGATTATTGAAACCCTTTACAGTTGCGGCTTACGGGTAACAGAACTGGTTGAATTAAGAATTTCCCAGTTATTCCTGGAAACAGGTTTTATCAGGGTGATCGGCAAAGGGAATAAACAAAGACTCGTTCCTATTGGCGGCGATGCCATAAAGTATATTAATTTATACCGGGAAAATATTCGGGTACACATACCCGTAAAACCAGGCAATGAGGATTATCTTTTCTTAAATCGCCGGGGAACAAAATTGTCAAGGATCATGATCTTCCTGATCATCAAAGAACTTGTACACAAAGCTGGCATCAAAAAAACAATTTCACCACATACCTTTCGGCATTCATTTGCCAGTCACCTGGTTGAAGGCGGAGCAGATCTCCGGGCTGTACAGGAAATGCTTGGGCACGAAAGCATCACCACCACGGAGATCTATACTCACCTTGACCGGGAGTTCCTGCGTAAAACGCTTGAACAATTTCACCCGGGATTTAAATGATCACTCACTTCCTTTTTTTGTTTTACCAGGATCATTATCATTCCTGGCAATAGAAGCTGCATTCTCCACCATCTTTATAAATTCACTTCGATAACCTTCTTCATCTTTCCCCCTTGCGGCTTTTGCTAATTGAATGACCTTGGAATACGATGAACCAGATTTAAATTCGGATTGCCGCAATATCATACCCCACTCTGCCACCGCTGCTACAAACCTGAAATCATCTGAAGTTTTATTTAGTGAAATTTGATTATCCTTAACTGCATGAACGATCAGCCTGCTGTTATCTTCTCCCGGTTTTTTATACCTGAATTTAATAGTCATCACTTCGTTACCGGCAGACTTAACAATTTTTGAATTTTGCTGGTATTTTAAAGGATCCACATCTTCCAGCCACTCACTTTTTATACCACTTGGAATTATCTCGTAAAGCGCTGTTACCGTATGCCCACTGCCCATTTCCCCTGCATCTTTTTTATCATTATTAAAATCTTCCTTATTCAACATCCTGTTTTCGTATCCAATAAGACGATAACCCTGAACATGGGCTGGATTAAATTCAACCTGTAGTTTTACATCTTTAGCAATTGTAAATAAGGTGCCACCAAATTCGTTTACCAAGACTTTCCTCGCTTCATCCATGCCATCGATGTATGCATGATTGCCATTTCCTTTGTCGGCAATCTTTTGCATTTTATTATCCTTGTAATTTCCCATTCCATACCCCAGCACTGTAAGATAAACACCGCTTTTTCTTTCTTCTTCAATCAATCGTTCCATGGCATCATCGCTGCTGGCACCAACATTAAAATCACCATCCGTGCAAAGGATCACCCGGTTATTTCCATTCTTTACAAAATGTTCCCTCGCTGTTTTATAGGCCAGTTGTATGCCTGCACCACCGGCGGTTGAACCACCTGCTTCCAGTTCGTCAATAGCATTTTTTATTTTCAACTTATCATTACCGTTAGTGGGTGGTAAAACTAAACCGGCAGCCCCCGCATAAACCACTATGGAAACCCGGTCATTCTCTCTTAACTGGTCTGTTAGCATTTTCATAGATGCTTTTACCAATGGCAACTTTAATGGTCCCTGCATTGAACCCGAAACATCAATTAAAAAAACAAGGTTTGATGGTGGTAATTTTTCCGTAGCGATTTTTTTCCCCTGCATACCGATCATCACCAGTTTATGATCCGGATTCCAGGGTGCATCACTCATTTCAGTGTGAAAAGAAAAAGGGTGTTCTCCTGTTGGTTGCGGGTAATCATATTTAAAATAATTGATCATTTCCTCTATGCGGACGGCACCTGCCGGCGGCAATTCACCCCGGCTGACAAACCGCCTGATATTGCTGTAAGAAGCAGCATCTACATCAATAGAAAAAGTTGACAGCGGGTTGTCTGTTGTTTTTACAAAACGATTGTCATTGATATGGTCATAATCTTCTGTATTATAATCAACATAATTCCTGTCGGGGTAAAAGCCGGGTGGTCCAGGATAAGATTTGGCCTGAGCACTTTGACTGTGTAAAATGCGTTGTTTATTTTGAATAGCATATCCTGTAACCATTACTTCCTGCAATGGCATAGATGCTGATTGCAATTTTACCGAAATTGATTTTCTTCCCTTCACCTTTTCTTCTTTGGTTATAAATCCAACTGCGGAGAAAACAAGAATGGCATTGTTGTCTTCAACCAAAATTTCATAACGCCCATCCATATCCGAAACTGTAGCTGCTCTTGAACCTTTAACAGCGATGCTGGCCTGGGAAACAGGATTTCCTTGCTCATCAGAAACAATCCCGGTAATCTTTAACAGGCTGGTTTCAGCAAATGAGCTACCCAATAATAAAAAGGGTAATAAGTAGATGAATATTTTTCTCATAATAAATGATTTTATAGCCAGATGCATCCTTTTTACCAATTACATAAGTCTACCCGAAAAATATTATCCTTATTTTTAACGGGTGTCTTTTCTCAAAAACATATCGCAATCCGGTTTAACTGATAATGAGCTGGCGCAATCATACCGATCTACAGGCGACCTGGTGATCTTGGGTGAATTATACCAGCGTTATATGGATCTTTTATATGGTGTTTGCCTTAAATACCTGAAGGATGATGAGAAATCAAAAGACGCGGTCATGCAAATTTTTGAAGAATTGGTGGTGAAATTGCGTAAACACGAAGTGGAGAATGTTAAAGGCTGGATTTACCAGGTAGCCAAAAATCATTGCCTGATGCAACTCAGAACACCCAAAAACTTAAAAACAGTAGAAATTCATCCAGACCTTATGCAAAGCCAGGAAAATGTGCATCTGAATGGCGTACTGGAAAGAGAAGAAAATTTAAATAAACTGGAATTTTGTATCGGCACATTATCCGATGAACAACAACAAATGATCAAATTATTTTACCTGCAAGGCAAATGTTACCAGGAAATTGTGGATGAAACCGGGACAGAATGGAACCAGGTACGTAGTTATATTCAAAATGGAAGAAGAAATCTAAAGAAATGCATGGAATCCCGAATTGAAGAAAATGAAAATAAAAAACCTTTAAAGCATTAGACTATTTTGGCAGATCATCAACATAAAAATTTCACAGCAAAAGATATAGAAATGTATCACAAAGGGCAATTAACGCCTGCTGAAATGCATGCTATGGAGAAAGCTGCGCTTGATGATCCCATGCTGGCGGATGCTTTGGAAGGGTTTTCTTTGATTGAATCAACTGCCATTGAACCAGGCATGCATGATCTGCAGGAAAGATTAACCCAAAGAATTTCTCAAAACGAAAAACGCAAAACGCCCGTAATATTATTTTATAAAAAGAATTGGTTCCGCGTTGCTGCTATGTTCGTCCTCTTTGCAGGACTTGGTTTTATGATCTACCAATTTTCATTTAATCAAAAAGAAAAAGATATTGCCGCAACTGAAAAAACGGAAGAAGCTGATATTATTAAAACAGATACGAATTCAACCGCTATTGTAATTCCGAAAAAAACAGATTCAATACCGGTTGTAAAGAAGCAGCAGGATATTGCAGCAGCAAAAAAAACAACTTCAGCACCAACAGAAACACCGGTTGAAACAACTATTCCAAATGATTTGGAGAATAAAGTCGCAGGACTCGAAATCCAGGCCAACAAAGAAGAAACAGAAATTGTTGCACAGGCAAAGCAGGCTGAAATGGAAAGAGCAATAAAATCGGATGATGCAAGGATAGCCGCCGATCAAAATGCGTTCACCAAAAATGCGCAAGCAAAAATGGCCAGGCCCTCAGCAGCCGCTCCCCTTTCATCAAAACCAATTAATGCTTTAAGTGGACGAATAACTGACGAAAAAAATAACCCGGTACCTTATGCTGTTATCAGAAACAGGCAACAAAATTTAATTGTTTCTGCTGATTCTGCCGGAAAATTTACCATGCTGACTTCAGACACTTCTTTGGCAGTCGAAATCAGTTCTATAGGTTATGAAAATTCAACATTTTCATTACAAGAAAAAAAGGCCAATGATATTGTTTTAAAAGAAAGTACCGCAGCATTAAGCGAGGTTGTTGTTACTGGTTACGGATCCACTAAAAAGAGAGCATTAAATAATGCTCCTGAACCAATTATTGGATGGGAAAAATATTTTCAATACCTGGATGAAAATCAGATAAAAACGGGTCTCTTATCGCCCGGGCAACAAAAAGGTATCGTAGAACTTTCCTTCACCATTAATAAAAAAGGGCAACCCGGAAATATTAAAATGTTGAATACAGATTGTGTTCCCTGTTCCGCTGATGCAATCCGGCTGGTTAAAGAAGGCCCTGGATGGAAATTAAATGGCCGGAACAACAAGGTAAAGCTGCAGGTAGCATTTACCTCAAAATGATATTCATTTCTCTTTATTTTCATTATTCACTAAGGGTGATTCCTTATCTTTAAGCCCTAAAAAATTAATTTATTATGAAGAAATTATTATTGGTTGCATTAGTGGCTGGCAGTTTTTCATTTGCCAACGCACAGCAATTAAAAACACCGGCTCCCAGCCCGGCACAAACCATAAAACAGGATTTTGGTCTAAGTGATATCGAACTTTCCTATTCACGCCCGGGTGTTAAAGACAGGAAAATTTTTGGAGACCTTGTCCCGTACGGAAAAGTTTGGCGCACAGGTGCTAACAATGCTACTACCATAACTTTTGGCGATGAGGTTATGATTGGTGGAAAAAAAGTTCCGGCAGGAAAATATGGTTTACTTACCATTCCTGGTGAGGATGAATGGACGATGATCATTTCAAAACAAACAGATGTTTCAAGTCCTGCAGCATATAAGGAATCAGAAGATGTTGTTAGAGTAAAAGCTAAACCTGCTAAAGTTGGCATGAAGGCTGAAACGTTTACTATGCAGTTTGCCAATGTACAAGCTGAAAGTGTGGAATTGCATATGCGCTGGGATGATCTATTGGTTTCCTTACCGATCACTGCCAATGTGGAAGAAAAAGTAATGGCACAAATCAATAACCTGATGAATAAGGATAACCGACCTTATTTTGGTGCGGCCATGTATTACATTGAAAAAGGCAAAGACATGAACCAGGCACTAGCCTGGCTTGATAAGGCCGTTGAACAAAATCCAAATGCATTCTGGATACATCACCAACGTGCAAATACATTAGCCAAATTAGGTAAAAAGGCAGAAGCAAAAGCAGCTGCAAATAAATCTATGGAACTGGCTAAAACAGCAAAAAATGATGATTATGTTCGTTTGAATGAAAAATTGCTGGCTGAGTTGAAATAATTTTTTTGTTACCAGCAATGGTAAATAATTCAACAAAAAAGACCCTGCTTCTGTGGGGTTTTTTTGTTGAATGAAAAATTCAAAATTAAAAATTCAAAAAAATTGAAGTAATACACTAACAAAATCTCTTTCAAATACATTTTCATAATGAAGAACCCTAAACATTAAACCCTAAACTTTAAACATTTAACCTTAAACTTTAAACATTAATTCTTCTGTTTGTAAAAACTGTGCAACAACAAACTAAATCCGATAACGCCAAAAGCGCCAATTGGGTTTAGCCACAAAAATCCTATTTCCAATATTTCTGCCTTGGTTAAAGCAAATACCGTAAGCACCAGTCCTTCTGCTAAAAGTGCCGCAATAAATACAATATTTCCATTCACTACTTTTTTCAGGAAAAAGGCAACCAGGAATACACCCAGGATAACACCATAAAATAAAGAACCTAAAATATTAACCGCTTCAATCAGGCTGTTACCCACATTATAGGTAAACATCGCAACTACGATACAAAAAAGTCCCCATCCCAAAGTGTACCATTTTGATAAACGATATTCCTTTTCGGGTGTATCCACATTTTTTGTAAATCGCCGGTGAAAATCGACCATGCTGCTGGAGGCCAGTGAATTTAATGCTGCCGCAATACTTCCCCATGAAGCAAGGAAAATTATAGCTATCAGCAAGCCCACCAATCCATGCGGCAGGTAGTCAACAACGTAACGTAAAAAAATATAGTTAGTATCATTACCATCACCGCCAACTTCCGGGGAACTGACCCATGTTTTTACCAGATTACGCAGGCTGTCTGAAGATTTTTGCAAAGCATGTAATCCTTCTGCATGAATAGTTTCAGCGGCCTTGTCATTTTCATTCAATGCTTTTGAATAAGCAAGAACAACCTGCTGTTTCAACCCACTGATCTGGTCATA
The DNA here is from genome assembly GCA_946885335.1 of uncultured Chitinophagaceae bacterium. The sequence goes on along the minus strand of CAMPGG010000008.1, from coordinate 14,666 downwards.
ATGTTGCTGAACTTTTGCTAATGAATCTTTATAAATAGAATTTTCTAATTTATCCAACTGCCGCTGGTTGAAAAAAATCGGCGCTGAATTAAACTGGTAAAAAGTAAACACCAATGCACCGATCAACAAAATGGCAAATTGCATGGGGATTTTCACCAGTCCATTCATTAATAAACCAATGCGACTTTCCTTTAAAGAACGGGCGGTTAAATATCGTCCCACCTGCGATTGGTCTGTGCCAAAATAGGAAAGCGCCAGGAAAAACCCACCAATGATTCCACTGAAAATATTATAACTGTCGCTCCAGTTAAATCCTTTTTCTGAAAATCCGGAGGTAATTACATTTAGTTTACCAAGTTCTCCACTCACATGAAGGGCATCTGTAAAACCAACATTTTCCGGTAACATATGCACCACCATATAAGCTGATAAAAACATACCGGTAAAGATGATGACCAGCTGTAATTTTTGTGTGTGTGCAACAGCTTTGGCGCCACCACTCATGGTATAAATGATCAGCAAGCCGCCCATAAAAATATTGGTCCAGTAAATATTCCAGTTGAATAAGGAAGATAAAATTATAGAAGGTGCAAAAACACTGATACCCGTGCTTAGTCCTCTTTGCAATAAAAAAAGAAAGGAAGTAAGGGAACGGGTTTTCCCATTAAACCGGTTCTCTAAATATTCATAGGCCGTATAAACATTCAGTCTTTTAAAAATGGGTACAAAGGCAATGCATATAACGATCATGGCCAGTGGCAAACCGAAATAATATTGTACAAACCGCATACCGTCGGTATATGCCTGCCCCGGTGCAGAAATAAATGTTATGGCGCTGGCCTGTGTTCCCATTATACTTAACAGCACAACACCCCATGGAAGGCTTCGCCCCGACCGGAAATAACCGTCAAGGTTATGCGTAGTCCGGCTTTTATATAATCCATAAGAAATGATTCCTGCAAGCGTAAGTACCAGGACGATCCAGTCTATCTGATTCATGCAAATTTTTTGGTGAATAAGTAGAAGAGAATAATTAATAAGATCAGAAAGGCAACCAGGAAAATATACCATTGTGTCCAGCTTTTGAACAACGGCACTTTTTCATCTTCGTTCTTTTCCATAATAAAAATTTAAAATTATTTCTCCCTGCTCCTGATCATCATAGAAGCCAGTACACCCAATACAAGCCCGATGATCAAACCTATTTGCACCCTTTTTATTAGAAACCCTAAAATATATCCTGCAATAACAATTGCAATAAAAGCAATGTTAGCTCTCTTTCGATCCGGCTTAGTTGTTTTCATTAAAATCCTTTATGCTTATTCAATGCAATTAAATTGGCCAGCAAACGATAAGCACCTGGAACACCCGCAGGCAATTGCCGGAAAAAAACCAGCCCTGTATACACAAAACTTCCTTTTCCATATTTGGCTACGACCAGGCTACCATCCTGGCCCTGTTCGCCCGGATCATTCATGGCTAAAATGGTTTCGAATTTTTCATCTAACTCACTGGCATGATAGATACTTCTTTCCTGTATCCATCCATCAAAATCTTTTTGATTGATCTTATTTGGAAAATTTAATACTGCATGAGATGGTTTTAAAAACTTAACCGGCGAGGTTTCGTTGGTGATCCTTGTTCTTGAAATATTGAAAGGATAAGGCCCTATCCGTGCTTTTACGGGTCCAAGGTTACTGCTTGTATTATACTGAACGATCAGGTTACCACCATCTTCAATATATTTCATTAAACGGCTATAATATTGATTCAGCCATTCGTTGGTATTATAAGCCCTGATGCCGGTAATAATAGCATCAAATTTTTGAAGATCATTTTGCGCCAGTACATTTTCATTTAAAATGGTAACCTGGTATCCCATCTGGATCAAAGCTTCAGGAATTTTATCACCTGCACCCGGAATATAACCGATTTGTTTGCCAACAATTTTGAGATCAAGATTCCGGTTGATCACTTTTGCATCTGAAAAATAATATATAGGGGGAATGTGGTCATACCTGATCTCCTTCCATTCTTTCAAATGAATATTCTGGATATTAACGCCGGATTTCATCATAAAGGAATACTGATTATCCTTGCTTGCTTCAATATTATATTGAACCTCCTTTGATTTATCTCTTTGTTCGAAAATTAATTCAGCCGGATTGAAAGTTTGTTTTGCCTGGTTAGATTGATCGGCCAATGCATTCATTTCCATAACCCTGGCATTATCAGCATGCGCATTTATTTGTAATATTCCATTGAACGTGTTACTATTCCTGCTGATCTTTATTTCTTCATCTGTTTTTGCCGTAACTGGTGGAACCACGACTAACGGTTCATATATCTCGCCTTTTACCGGATCCGTATACCTGTAGCGTACAGGGATTTGCCAGCTAAATGACACATCGTTTATTTTCACTTGTGCATGTACGGTATATGCGGGAATGGCATCCGGTTTGCCAATCAATTCCTGGTTTGCAATATTATAATGGCCTTCATCTTTATCCATTTGCAGCCAAAAAGGTTGGGTGATCTCTTTTTCAACCGGCACATACATTTGTTTTGAAATTACCAGGTTCTTATTCTTTTGCAAAGCATAATTCACAAGCGTATCAAAACTTTCAATCGAAAATTTTTCAAAAACAGCTCCAACACCTGCCCGGTCATTCATAACCAGGTTTAATTTTATGGAATCAGTTTGAACAGCTGTTGGGCGATCTGTATAAGCATCCATCCATAACCCGCTGCATGCAACGATAAGAGTTTTTACTTCTTTCAATTTTTGCTCTTTCCAATAATTATCCGGCAGATTATTGATGGAGTGATATAATCTTGTTAAACCATTAACTGATTTTCCCGGATGAAAAAGATCAAAGCTTTCAATTATATTTTCAATTTGCTTTGATATTACATCTCCTCCCTTTATTTTAGTCCAACCGGTATTTACATCATCAAACAATTCTTTCTTAGGTTCACTGCCTAGTGTAACCGAAAAATATTCAAAGGCTTCTCCCCTGCCGGCCGGTACACCAAAACCCTGGCTCTTATGCTGGCTGCGACTTTCAGCCGATATTTCTCCATAGCTTTTTCCCAGCAAAGCATTATAATCTCCCACATCTATCTTGAACTGGTTTTCATCAGTGGTATTAATGTTACCGAAACGGAAAGTATTCCAAAGCAAACGGGTGGGCTGCCAAACGGAAACCCATTTTAATTGGGCAGGAAATCTTTTAGGATCTGCAGCTGCTGTAAATGCTTCTTTAGCCAGTATGGCTGATGATGTATGATGTCCATGTCCTCCCTCGCCTGTTTCAGGAAACCGCGTAATGATCACATCAGGTTTAAATTTCCTGATCACCCAAACCATATCCGATAATATTTTTTCCCGGTCCCATTTTTCAAGTGTTTCTTCCGGGTTTTTTGAGTATCCAAAATCAAAGGCCCTCGTAAAAAATTGTTCAGCACCATCAATCCGGCGGGCGGCTAAAAGTTCCTGGGTCCTGATTAAACCTAGTTCGATACCCTGTTCATCACCAACAAGATTTTGACCTCCATCGCCTCTTGTAAGTGACAAGTAACCGGTTCGATATAATTTCTCTTTTGCCAAATAAGCCAGTAAACGGGTATTCTCATCATCAGGGTGAGCAGCTATATAAAGCACGGAACCCAGGATGTTCAACTTTCTTAATGAACTGTAAATTTCTGATGAAGAATATGGAACAACAGGTTGTGAAAAACCAGGAATTAAAGGAAAAATAAAAAATAAAAGTATGACCAGTCTTCTCTGCATATTAATATTTAAGGGACGAATATAAAAGAACTAAACTAGTTGTCATCATTGTTACCAGACATAATCGTTTACAGAATGTTAGATTTTTAAATAAAAGTATATGGATTTCAGGATCATGCTGCCATTCCATATACTTTTTACAGCGTTTTCTGTAACTAATGAAAAATAGATTTCGGGTAAACCACTTTTGCACAAACTATCAACCAGGTAAAATATTTTTCCTTACTTCTTCAGAGCAGTAGTTTAAAAATTTATCCGCAATAAATTCTATCTGGTTTGCATTCATCGGTTTGGTAAGATAACCAGCATTAAATTTTTTCGCAAAACGGGCATCTTCCGCTGATGATGAAGTAGTAAACAAAACAATAGGAACCTGGTTATAATCTTCTATTTTACGTAGTTGTTTTAAAGTTTCTTTGCCATCCAGGCGGGGCATATTAATATCGAGAATTACCAGGCAGGGTAGTTTTTTTTTAGGTGCCACCTCTTTTAAAAAATTTAATACTTCCTGGCCATCATTTTTGGCAACTACTGACATGTTGGTGGAATACTTTGAAAATGCTTCCTGCATTAAATCAACATCATCCTCATCATCATCAGCATATAAGACAATATATTGGGAAGTATCATCTTTTATCATAAGTAGTTTTTGGCAATACAAATATAAAAAGCTTTATATTCAAAAGCATAAAAACGTATTATACTGCCCCGAAAAATCAGCCAAAAAAAATATTATGAAGCTGGTTAATCCTTATTCATTTAATTTACAAATCCCAACATTTACGAAATCAAGACAGTTACATGAAAAAAGCACCGTGGTTATTTATCTCTGCATTAATATTTATTATTTCCTGCAAAACCTCCCAAAATCCGGTTTCTGGATTAGCGGGCATTGACCCCTTCAATTTCGAAGTTCAGAAAGAAGCTACAGGTAAAAATGGCGCAGTAGTATCAGCTCATCCGCTTGCAAGTAAGGTAGGTTTGCAGATTTTAAAAAATGGAGGAAATGCTTTTGATGCCGCTATTGCTACGCAATGGGCATTAGCCGTCGTTTTCCCAAATGCGGGTAATATTGGTGGTGGTGGATTTTTGGTTGCACATAAAGCTGGAGGTAGTTCCATTGCTTTGGACTACAGGGAAAAAGCGCCGGGAGGAGCCCATCGGGATATGTATCTTGATAAAAATGGAAAGGCCCAAACAGAACTTAGTCAATACACCCAATTATCATCGGGCGTTCCGGGAACGGTAGCTGGCTTATTCGCTACTTTACCGTATGCAAAACTTTCCATGGAAAAATTAATTGAACCTGCCATTGCCCTTGCTGAATTTGGATTTGTACTAACTGAAAGAGAAGCAAATGGTTTAAATAATTTGCAGGATGACCTGGTAAAATATAATTCTGTAACACCCGTGTTTGTTAAAAAAGAAGGCTGGAAAAAAGGTGATACACTTGTTCAGAAAGACCTGGCAGCCACTTTAAAACGAATCAGGGCTCATGGACAAAAAGGTTTTTATGAAGGTGAAACAGCGGAATTGATTGTTGCCGAAATGAAAAGAGGCAATGGCATTATTAGTATGAATGATCTAAAGAATTATGATGCAAAAGTCAGAACACCGCATGTATTTGATTATAAAGGGTACCAGGTAGTTTCTATGCCGATGCCCAGCAGCGGTGGAGTTTTATTGAACCAGATGTTGAAGATGGTTGAAGATAAACCACTGCCAGCATATGGATTTAATTCGCTCAAAGCCGTGCAGTTAATGACAGAAGTAGAAAGAAGGGCATTTGCTGACAGGGCCGAGTATATGGGTGATGCTGATTTTTATAATGTTCCGGTAAAAAAAATGGTTGATGATACCTATTTAAAAGAAAGAATGAAAGATTTTGATCCTGCTAAAGCCGGCAACAGCGAAGTGATTAAACCAGGTATAATAGCTGCGGAAAGTGAAGAAACAACTCACCTGAGTGTAATGGATAAGGAAGGAAATGCCGTGGCAGTGACAACAACCTTAAATAATTCATTTGGAAGCAGGATTGTTGTTGGCAATGCCGGTTTTTTTTTAAATGATGAAATGGATGATTTCAGCATCAAACCTGGTGTACCCAATATGTTTGGCGCAGTTGGTGGAGAGGCCAATGCAATTGTTGCAGGAAAGAGAATGTTAAGTTCTATGACACCAACCATATTACTTAAAAATAATTATCCCTTCCTGGTTGTGGGCACACCTGGAGGAACAACTATTCCTACTTCTGTTTTTCAAACAATTGTAAATATTGTAGATTTTGGAATGAGCAGTTCTGATGCAGTCAACAAACCAAAATTTCATCATCAATGGTTGCCAGATGAAATAATGGTAGAAAGAAACTTTCCGCAAAATATAATTGATAGCCTGGAAAGTATGGGTTACAAGATCAGTAAACGTGGAGCAATTGGTCGCACAGATATTATTAAAGTAAGGCCTGATAAAACCCTCGAAGCTGTTGGCGATATTCGCGGGGATGACTCCGCTGAGGCGTATTAAAACTTAACCACGAGAAAATAACGGGCATCCACAACCTAATTTAAAACTTGGTCTGAAATCCAATGCCGACAAGGGATTTAACCTGTAATCCCGGTGAGGTATTATTATCTCCAAACAATCTTACATCATCATCATAAATGAGATCCAGGTTATAACTGGCTGTAATAAACTTGCCGAGTTTTACAGTAAAATTGTTAGTCATAAACATATCAACATTCTTAGGATTGTTCCTGTAATTTGAAAAAAGATCCAGGCGACCCTTGTAGTTAAGAATGGAAGTTAGATCCGTTTGATAATTAACAGTAGCAAATGCACCTATTTCGTAATTGGAGGTTTTACCGCTGTCAACCCCGTATAAACCTCTTGCAGAAAGTTCCTCATCTCTAACAATTACCCAACGGCTGGTTGCGGGGGAAAGAAAAATAGACAGATTCTCTATAGGTTTATAATCCAAGCCCGGAGCTAATAATATATAAGCAGGAGAAAGGAAAGCGGATGCCAGTGATTTCTGATCATTTTCATAGGTAAACCCATTAAATAATTGGGATCTGAAATTTAATAATGCACTGAGATTTAATTTATCATTCAATGCGTATCCATATTTCGATAACAGGTCAATACGGTCATCATTTTTTCGACTACCCAGGGATGTTGTATTTACATACCCGAAATTAAAATCCAGGGTATTATCCCAACTGTTCCGATCCTTTTTATAAAATGAAAATAAATTAAGGTAAGTGTTGATTGAAAGTGAAAACTCATCTCCACCTGCAGCCCAATTATTCAATGAGCCCTGAGCGATGGACAGATTGGCCAATCCGCCTTTTTTTACATAGCCTGGTAAGGTATCGTTGGGATCTTTTTTGATCGTACGGGAAGCTTCTTCCTTTAATTTTTTAACCGTTTTGTCCTGGGCTGAAATATCTGGTGTGCTCATGACCACCAAAAAAAGATAACATGAAAGGCAGGTATATAATCTTTTCATGGTGCAAAAAAACAAAAAAATGAGCGATTATCGCGTTGCATCACCATGTTTAAAAAAACCGAATTCTATGAATCCACAATTTATTAGCTTACTTTTATCGCCTTACAATTGGTTTCAACAAATAACATTATGAAGATTTTAATTTTCGCCGGTCTAATCGCCGGCCTTTCCATTAAGGGCTTCTCTCAGGGTCCCCCCGAGTTTGGCATCTTTGCCGGTCCACAAATTACCTCTGCACATTACACAGTTGATGGTCAAAAACAGGAAGCCAATCATAAGTATGGGTTCCAGGCTGGCGTTTTATTAAAAGTTCCTTTTGATAACCATTTGTTTTTTTCACCAAATGTTTATTATAGTTTAAAGGGTTATGATGTTGAATTAAAAAATGGTGCATTTCCCCCAAGTACACTGGCGATCGATAATAATACAACCGTTCACACTATTGAATTGGGTGGGTTTTTACAATATGATTTTGTAAAGCAACCTGGTGGATTTTTTATAAAAGCTGGTCCTGCATTTGATTTCGCTTTTTCAGGTGATGAAACTTATACATTAGCGGATGAAACGGTTGTTGAACAACCTATGAAATTCAGTTTTGGAGATTATGGCAGAATAACAGCTTCGTTGAATGTACAGTTCGGGTATGAAACAAAAAGCCGGTACATGATTTTTGCACATTATGCGCATGGATTGGGAAGCATGAATAATGCTGATGGTGGTCCACAGATTAAACATCGCATCCTTGGAATTTCTTTTGGTAAATATCTTCACAAAAGAAAAGGATAAGACTTAATATTTTTAGCATAAAAAAAGCAGAACCGGGGTTCTGCTTTTTTTTATCAGGTTAATTAAGGCGATACTCATTCAAAGATTCATTGATCAGGAACATACTGTTAGGCACATACGTAAAGAAAGACTTTTTTATCATTCTTTCTGTATGAGCATGAACAATATCTGCCACTACCGGCGCAGGAATTTTCCGGATTAATTTCCATCTTTTAATAATTAATACCGCGTTGTAGCTAAGTTTGTTTACCTGGACATCGCCCAGGCAAAATTGTTCCGCAAGGAATTTCTGGTTGTTTGTAATTAAGGGGTCCATTAGGGATACTGGGTTTTTTGTAATTGAAATTTACCCTATAAAAACGAATAAGATGAGAAATATTATATGAAATTTTAACCATCTAATTGTTTTTACTTAGCCAGTATTCCAGTGGATGTAAAAAACACCAAGTTAATTTACTTATTCTTTCTCACCAGGATGCGTAACAGGAGGGGTAATGAATTCCTCCTGGTTATCATATTGTTTATCACTTTTGGAAGTACCTGGATAAGGATGGTCCTTTATATGCTTTTTGTGTACAATTGAACTATCATCCTGCCCTTCTCTTATATTTCCTTTTTCATCTTCTTTATTTTTATTCCTGTTTGCATCTGACATCATTTCCTGGTTTTTGTTATCTGGTAAATTCATAATTATAAATTTTTTTAGACTGCTGGTTTATAGATGAACTGTTATCACATAAGCTTATTAAGCTTATGATGGAACAAGTTTTGATTATTATTAATTAAAAATTATGCTACCTGTTGTTTTCGGCATTTTTGCTATTATACTGATTGTATTCATTTTTTTTGCAATCAAAAAGAAAAACGAGGGAAGTGATTTAGGAGATCGCCAGGCTGGTGATCAGAATTAAATAATCAATCCCATGTTTTGGTATTTGGTGGAGCCTCTCCCGAGCTGGAAAAAAACTTTTCTAACCAATGCATATGATCCGACATGGGTCCATGCATTTTATTGGTCCTGTCGTCAAACGCATCATTATTCATTACTTCACCTAATTGCAATGCGGCAGGCAGGTAAGAAAGAATGGTATTGCGTTGATTTACGAAAAATAATTTAATCTCCCCATCACCTTTTTTTTCATTTGCTATGCGGATTGCTTCTTCTGCAATTTTTTCCATTTCTTTCCTCGTAAGCCCCGGATCTGTACCCGCATAATTGGCTACTCTTTCAACAACCTCTTCTGAATGCCTGCCGAAAAATGTATCCATCCAATTAGCATGGGCTTTATTTTTTACATCAATTTCTCCTTCCTTTGAATGTACATAAACAAATAAACCAACCAGTGTTGCCGGTATAGCTGCTTGTGCAAATGATTCTGACATAATATTTGGTGTAGCCGCAACTTCCGGTACCTCCTGGATATTAGGATCTACTTTTTTCAAAGGTGGATAACCAAGATTTTTTTGTATTAATTCAACAATATTGTGTGTCATACTGATTATTTAAAGTATTGTGTTTAAACCAGTTTAAACAAAAAAATTATGCCAGTTATTAATATGTTTTTATGTAGTAAAAGGATGATTCTGGCCAGTTGTAAAAACAAAAAAGAGCCCTTTTTTGGGGGCTCTCACAAAAATGATATTTTGCTGTTAAGCTAATTCTTCTTTCAGGTTGCTGTGATATTCCTCGCTTAGTTTTTTTTGCAGTTCAAAAGGAACAGGCACATACTCATAAAACTTCATATTGAATTTAGCCCTGCCTTGCGTAATAGATCTTATTGACGATGAATAATCATGCATTTCAGCCAAAGGAACTTTTGCAGAAATTTTTTGAAAGTTACTTTCAGTAGTTATCCCTTCAACAATAGCCCGCCTGCTTTGCAGATCTCCCATCACGGGACCGGTTAAATCTTCAGGGCAAAGAACTTCCACCTGGTAAACAGGTTCCAGTATTTGCGGATCAGCGTCTTTAAATGCCTGCCTGAAAGCCTGTAAGCCGGCAATCTTAAATGAAATATCATTTGAGTCGACAGGATGCATTTTACCATCGTATATGCATACCCGAACATCCCGAACATAAGAACCTGTTAATGGTCCCTCCTGCATTTTTTCCATTACTCCTTTTAAAATACTTGGAAGAAAGCGGGTATCGATGGCACCACCAACTATGCAGTTATAATAAACCAATTTTCCTCCCCAATCCAGTGGATATTCTTCCCTGCCCCGCACATTCAGTCCCTTGGGTTCAGGCATTCCTTCATACCAGGGTTCAATACGCATATACACTTCGCCAAATTGACCAGCACCACCCGATTGTTTTTTATGCCTGTAACTGGATTCTGCCATCTTACGAATGGTTTCCCGGTATGGTATACGAGGCTTACTGAATTTTACATCCAATTTATGGTGGTGTTCTATCTTCCATTTAGCCACTGCAAGATGCATATCGCCCTGGCAATGGATCAATGTTTGTTTGAGTTCCGGAGAAAATTCAACGATCATGGTAGGATCTTCTTCCCGCAGATCGTGCAGGGCTTCAGAAAGTTTTTCTTCTTCTCCTTTGTTTACATTTTCAATAGCAACGGTCATATTGGGAGTTGGAAAAACAATGGGATGCAATTCTATATTTTTTCCTTTTATATGCAATGTATTATTGACATGCGTATTCTTCAATTTCAACGTTGCACCGATATCACCAGCTACCAATTCATTGGTGTTAAATCGTTTATTTCCTTCAACCAAAAAAAGCTGGTTTAATTTTTCAGAAGCACCTGTTGTTTCATTGACCAGTTCCATTCCTGATCGTACGGTACCTGAAAAAACTTTGAAAAAAGACAGTTCTCCTACATGCGGCTCCGAAGTTGTTTTGTAAATAAATATGCAGGCAGGTCCATTGGCATCACAAGGTAACTCCTCCCCGCTTACTGTTTTTTGTGGAGGCATTTCATTTGCACTTGGACAAATATTATCGATAAATCCCATTAACCTGCCACTACCCATGTTACGTGCAGCTGACAAACAAAACACGGGGAACAAATCGTGATTGATCATCGCTTTTTTTAAACCATTTTTTATTTCATCTTCTTCCAGTTCTCCCTTCTCAAAATATTTTTCCATCAATTCTTCGTCATTACTTGCAACAGCTTCAATTAATTCTTTGTGAAGGGTTTCAGCTCTTTCCTTTTCATCATCCGGAATTGGAAGTTTTTCTGGTTTACCGCCTGTATTCTTGAATTTATACATGACCATTCTTAAAACATCAATGATCTCATGAAAACCGGAACCTTGCTGTCGCGGATATTGTATAACGGTAACGTTCCCCCCAAAATGTGTACGTGCTTCCTGAATGGTGCGATCGAAATCAGCATCATCATCATCCAGTTTATTAACGGCAAAGATCATGGGAGTTTTAAAACGCTCAGTGTAGTCCCAGATAACATCTGTTCCAACTTCTACACCCATCACTGCGTTGAGCAACATTACACCGGTATCGGCAACACGAAGTGCGGAGATCACTTCGCCAACAAAATCGTTATACCCTGGGGTATCAATAATATTGATTTTGTAACCGCGCCATTTTGTATGTAATAATTTAGAGAAAATTGAATTTCCTCTTTCCTGTTCAAGTTCATTGTAATCACCGGTTGTATTTTTTTCTTCAATACTACCCCGGCGGTTGATGAGCCCTGCTTCATATAGCATAGCCTCCGTCAATGTTGTCTTACCGGAACCCGAATGTCCCAATAAGACAATATTTTTTACGTGTGAAGTATCAAATTCTGGCATAAAACATCAATTTAAAAATGAGTAATTGAGTTGTTCGTAAGGATACGAATGCCCGACCGGTTAAAACCGGTTAATAAAAAAACATGACTGCATAAAATTTATGCGGAAATGGGAATGTTTTGTTTAAAATTTTTAAAATCAGAGCTTAATTCCTGGAGTGTATGTTCCAGCACCTGGTATTTATCGAATAACATTTCATGATCTGCCAGGGTTTGATCGTCATGCTTACCATCGCTGCTGTTTAACTGCAGTTTACGGTCATGTAATTTAATGTCTTGCTTAAGGTCGTGAATGTTGATTAATTGAATGTGAAATTGATTTTGAAAATGTTCTACCTGTGCCAATGCACTTCTTGAATGTAAGTGAGCTGCAACTTCCTGGAGTTCTGATTTAAGATCAGTGATTTCCTGTTTGTGATTGCGAAGGGAATCTCTCCAGGTGTTACACTCATGGGAGATCTGTGAGATGTCTGTAGGAACCATGGGATGACAATTTAATTGTGAATAAATGGAGCGAATTTGGAAGGGTTACCAGGGCCGGATCATTGCAATAAAATTAAAACTCTTTTCCCAGAATAGACAACACTTTTTTTCACATTGTTATATGATTTTACTCATCATTTGATATAGGATTTATTGATAAAAAAACCGCATTTTACATTGCCAGGAAACATGCTTGCTTACTTTGCCAGTCGTTATATTTGCAACCTGTCATGATCGCTCAAACTACCATACAACAGATACTAAACCGCATAAATATCACCGATGTGGTCGGTGATTTTGTTAAGTTGAAAAAAAGAGGATCCAATTACCTTGGCCTCTGTCCATTTCACAATGAAAAAACACCCTCCTTCATCGTTTCACCAGCTAAAGAAATTTACAAATGTTTCGGTTGTGGAAAAAGCGGTAATTCTATCAGCTTCATCATGGAGCATGAGAAATACAGTTACGTTGAAGCATTAAAATGGTTGGCGGCCAAATACCAGGTTGATGTTGAAGAAGTTAATGTAACACCCGAAGTTAAACTACAACAACAGGTTGCTGAAAGTCTTTATGCTATCAATCATTTTGCTCAGAAATTTTTTAGCAAAGAATTGTTTGAAGGGGAAGAAGGCCGGGAAGTGGGTTTGAGTTATTTAAAAGAAAGAGGATTTCGCGAAGATGTTATAGAAAAGTTTCAGTTGGGATATTCCCCGGAACAAAAAGATGCTTTTGTAAAAACCGCGATCGCCAACCAGTTTAACCCCGAATTATTGGTTAAATCAGGTTTGGTTGTAAATCGCTATGATCAATTGCAGGATAATTATCGCAACAGGATCATCTTCCCTGTTCATAACCAAAGTGGTAAGGTGATAGGGTTCGGCGCACGGGTGATAAAAAATACGGATAAGGCACCCAAGTATATCAATACGCCTGAAAATGAATTGTACATAAAAAGTAAAATCCTTTACGGTTCTTATTTTGCCCGACAAGCTATAGATAAAAATGACGAGTGTTTATTGGTAGAAGGCTACACCGATGTCATTTCCTTGCACCAGGCTGGTATTGAAAACGTTGTTGCTTCCGGAGGAACTTCGCTTACTACCGACCAGTTAAGACTGATTAAAAAGTATTCAAACAATCTCACCATTATATATGATGGAGATAGTGCCGGGGTCAAAGCTGCATTGAGGGGGCTTGATATGGCAATGGAAGAAGGATTGAATGTAAAACTGGTATTAATACCTGACAAAGAAGATCCTGACAGTTACCTGAATAAACATGGTGCCGGACATTTTAAAGAATTTATCGCGGCCAATAAAAAAGATTTTATTCTTTTTCAATTAGAGACTGCATTGAAGGATGCAGGAAACGACAGTACCAAAAAAGCAGCTACTGTTAACCAGGTTGCTGAAACTATTTCAAAGATCAATAAGGCGGAAGATTTTACAAGGCAGCAGGATTATATTAAACAAAGTGCACAGATCCTTAACATTGATGAAGAAGGAATGCATTCCCTGGTAAATAAATTCATCCGGGAAAGAATTGCCAAACAGGAAAGACAAAGCCCGCAAGTTGACGAATTAGTTAGGGAAGAAAATGCACGTAAGGCTGAAGATGCTAATTACGATGAACATACTTTTTCATTGTTATTCAAAGATGAATTGCAGGAAAGAGAAATTGCCCGGGTTCTGTTAGAACATGGTGGGAAAAAATGGGATGATGAACAAACGGTAGCTTCTTATATTTTTTCTGAAGTTGATGAAACGCTTGTAGACAATGAACAGGTAAAAGCTCTTTTAAAAGAATATAAAAATTTTTCACTGGATGAAGGAGTAGATAGAAAACAGCATTTTATTTACAGTACCGATCCAATATTAAGTACACTGGCGGTTTCATTACTGAATTTTCCGTTTGAAGAAAGCGAACACTGGCAAAAAGAATTCAGCCAGGCTACCGGTTATAACACAGCGCTTTTTGAACAGGGATATGAAGCTTTTATGCAATCCATTTCTCCTGGCAATGAAAAAAAACTTTTTACTTTTTTAAAGATGGGTGAAGACAGAACCAATGAAGAAGTGCAATCTGCAATCAATTATTTAAAACTCCGAAAAGTTAAGCGATTGCTATTGGAGAACCAGTTGGATATGAATAAAGAACACACAGCAGAAGAATACGAAATGTTATATCAAACACACGTGCATTTGAAGCAAGCTGAAATGGAACTTAGTTCCAGGTTAGGTGCGGTGATTATAAAATAATATGCCCTTGATAAAAACAAAAAAACCATCCTTGTGGGATGGTTTTTTGTTGT
>CAMPGG010000007.1 GCA_946885335.1 uncultured Chitinophagaceae bacterium | reverse complement strand
GTATCATCTTTCAATTGATCTATCGCTTTGTGCCGGGCATTTGTTTTTTCAGACAACTCATAATTATTCACCAAATCATATTGATCCACCAGGCTTGCATATAATGTATCCAGTTTAGCAGTGCCCACCACTTTGTCTAAAACATCAGGTGTGCCTAAACTCGAATAAAGGGTCTGAAGATTTTCACCAAAGATCCCAGCTTTATCAGTTGCAAATTCAGAGGCCGGCAAGGCAGTGGTAACGCCTAAATATTCTTTTGGTCTTATCAGCAATATCACTGCAACAACAGCAGTAAACAGCACTACAACTAATAATATTGTTTTCCACCAATGATTAAGCAGATCGAACAGGTCTGGCAATCGCGGAACATCTTTTTCTACCATGAAGCTAATTTACTGGGTATTTTACAGAGAATAACGTATTGCGCCAATCAGGTGTTTTTGAAAAAAAGACAATCAGCATACCGGCAATCACACAACTCAATATCAGCAGCCATTCATTTACCTCCCATTGCAACCCTGTTTGTAAAATAATAAGATAAGTTAGCAAGGAAAAAACATAGACAATGATAGATCGTTTATGCAAAGGCAAATGATACTTTTTACTCACTACAAATGCCAGGTATAAGCCGCATAGATTCTGGCTTATAAAAGCAGCTATGGCGGAACCTTTCGCACCCATTTGCGGGATCAACAAGAGGTTAAGCATGACGTTGAGCATAGCTGTAATAAAAATAGTTATAACAAAATGATGAAGCTTCCCTGATGCTGTAAGAATAGTTCCATATACCTGGATCAATGTATATCCAATCAAAGACAATAACGTCCATTGTAAAACAACAGCTCCATAAATTGGATCATGATTGTACAAAAGATCCTGTATCCAGGGAGCAAGCATATATCCAATAGAAATGATTCCTACCATTAGCATTATTAAAAAGTGCCTGACATTGATGATCATTGCTGAAAAGTTTGATTTCTCTGCAAGTTTTTTTGCAATGAATGGTAACAAAAAAGCGATCACCAAATTTCCCGGCATAAGGAATGCATCAAGCAACCGGTAAGCTGCCGCATAGATCCCTGCTTCATAATTGCCATCAGGATGTATGCGTTCCAACAAAAATGCATCTGCCCGGTTATGGACCGACATCAAAAAAACCAAGAGGGCAAATGGTAATGCAGCTTTGAATAAACTGTTGTTTAAATGTGCCGGGTTAATGGGAGAAAAGGATAATTTTAAATTAATCAGGATAACTATTGAAACCAGCACGGCTGCAGCAATTGATAATACCTGTATAACTAAAAATGATTGAAGCGTGATGTTACCAGATACAAAAGGCAGGTAAATAAAAGTGCCGCATATAAGGATCATGAGTGATTTATCCAATATGGATAACCATGCGTCAATTCTAAATTTTTGCGTAGCGGTTATAATACTTCGCAAAAACAAATAAAAAGAAGTAAGTACCTGGATCATTACAACCAACACAACAACCAACCAATCATTGATACCACTTATCCATGCCACTAAGAAAACAATGGCTGCATAAATAACGGCAAACACGATTTTTAAAATTCCATAACTGCTTGCCCGGTTTATATAAACCCCAGGCATAGCCGAAGCTGAACGGCTAAAGAAAATAGTGAACCCCCAATCAGTAAGAAAACTAAAAACTACAGCCAGGTTAAAAATGGAAAAATAATTTCCGTATGCCCGGGTGCCAACAATATTTTGCACCTGCAGATCAATACCAAATATCCAAACCGGTTTAATCAACAAGTTTAGCAGGATCAGTAAACCAAGAGAAGAATAAAACCGGGTGAAAGAATTCATACTAATTACAAGTTCAGGGCTGAAGCACTTTTACGTTGCGACTAAAACTTTCTTCCAGTGAAATAAAAGTTTCAGTTCTTTCAATTCCTTTTATTTTTTGTAACTGATCATGAAGCACAGTTCTTAATTGTGTAATGTCTTTACAAACAATTTCCGCAAACATGCTGTAATTCCCCGTTGTATAATTCAACCTGACGATCTCAGGAATCTTTTCTAACTCTTTTGCAACAGAATCGTATAGCGAACTTTTTTCCAGGTAAATACCCAAAAAAGCAATCACATCATATCCTAAATGCTTGAGGTCAACACTGAGTTTGGTCCCTTTAACAATACCCGCTTCTTCCAGTTTTTTTATCCGTACATGAATGGTACCGCCGGATACAAATAGTTGTTTACCTAAATCTGCATAAGAAATCCCGGCATTCTCCGACATTTGTTGAATAATCTGCAGATCCAGTTTGTCCAGGTTCAATTTAGCCGCCATTTTTAAAGCTGTTTTTGAATTAATTCTAATGAATAAGGCAAATATTTGAATAAATTCTATAATTTCAAAATAAATATTAAATAATTTGGAATGAAACGGATGTTCTGTTTACATTTGTCTTATCAAAGTTATTTGAACAGGGTATAAAAACCCTGATACTGTGGGGTGATGAAACTTTTGGCAGACATGCCCTCTCGTCTCGGGGGTGGAGATAACAGGACAAACGTAACATAGAGCCGATCTTGATGAAAGTCGGGACCGACCGGGGTTGACCACCGGGATTTGTGTTATAGCTAACTGCTCCGTGGAGGTTCGATCCCTCCCCCTACAGCTCTTTTCTCATGCATTGTTTTGATAGGCCTGTAAGATAGTTCTTACAGGTTTTTTCGTTTGTGGAATGCCAGTCATTTTATTTGAATCTCCTGGTCATCATATTCCACCTGCAAATTTTTTAACTCCTTTTTCATTTGACTGATATTAGTTTGCTGTGAAGGATCATTGATAAGGTTGTTTTGTTCAGCAGGATCTTTTTCCAGGTCATAAAATTCCCATTCATTCACTGTATAGAAATAAATAAGTTTATAACGGTCACCGCGAATACCCAAATGCGGAATTACCGTATGATCTTTTGAATACTCATAATAATGATAATACAGGTACTTGCGGGAAAGCTTATCCTGTTTGCCCGTCATGATGTTTTTTAAGCTGATACCCTGCATCCAGCCTGGTGTTTTTACCCCTGCAAAATCGAGTATGGTCGGTGCAAAGTCAATGTTCTGCACCAGGTTATTATTAATTGAATTGGCCGGTATATGTCCGGGCCAGCGAGCCAGCAAGGGTGTTTGCATCGAAACATCATACATGAATCTTTTATCAAACCAACCGTTTTCGCCCAGATAAAAACCCTGGTCGCTGGTATAAATAACTATTGTATTTTTTGTAAGATCGTTTTCATCCAGGTAATCAAGCACCCTGCCGACATTTTCATCTATTGCGGCTATACATGCCAGGTAGTCCTGCATGTACCACTGGTATTTATATTTTAATAATTCTTTTCCCTGCGGCCTTAATGTTCTCAAAATCCTACCACGTTCCGCATATATTTCTAAAAACCTTTCCCGAAGACTATCGGGCACACGATTCATAATAGCCTTGTAATAATTTATTTGCGAGGAATCTGGTTTGTATTCCGGTATATCCATTAAATATTGCGGATCAACTTTAAGATCGCTGCACAACTGCATGTCAGGGAGAATGCTCATCGTCTGCATACGCCATGCACTACCGCGACCAGTTGTATCTGCATAAAAGGTTGAAGGTTCAGGGAACGTTTTGGTATGAAATACTTCCAGCCATTTTAGCGAAGGGAAAAAATACCGGTGCGGTGCTTTATGATGGAGTAATAATGAAAAGGGTTTGCTTTTATCACGCATATTCAACCAGTCAATAGCATCATTGGTGATTACATCAGTAGCATAACCTCTTTCAATGATGGTATCGCCATTCATTTTGATCATGCGTGTATCATAGTATTGACCCATTCCCGGGAGCATGCGCCAATAATCAAAACCTGCAGGATAAGAACGCAAATGCCATTTACCAATTAACGCGGTTTGGTAACCCGATTGTTGCAATAATTTTGGAAATGTTTTACTGCTTGAATCAAAAGCGGTAAAATTATCTTTTATGCCATTCTTATGCGAGTGTTGCCCTGTAAGCAAAGTCGCCCTTGCAGGCGCACAAATAGAATTGCCAACAAACGCTTTTGTAAAGCGCATTCCTTCTTTGGCCAGCCTGTCAATATGTGGTGTTTGAATGAATTGTTTATTATAGGCACTGATAGCATCTGCATCATGATCATCACTCATGATGTAAATGATGTTTGGCCTTTGCTGCGCCTGAACACCAAGAGAAAAATATATAAATAATATCAGCAAGCGCATAATGGAGAGTTATGGTTCAATATACATATTTACACATTAATACTAAGGACTTTGAACTTCTAGCTTGCACTGAGTAGCATTATACCTGGTTACTTTTATCTAAAATTAATATTACTCAATAAGCACAATCATTTTAGTTTTACTGAAAGGTTATATATTTTAAAAATGCTTAAATACTTTTTTCCTGTCGTTTTTTTGATCTCATGCAATTCAAAAATATTGATAACCCGGAAACCAAATACATCAACTACCGGTTCAGCATTTTACAAAGAAGCAGCTGGTTTGCAATGGAAGCAAAGGGATTCCCTTGCCATGCATTACATCTTGTCGGGGCATATTCCAGCATTTTTAAATAAAATGCAGCCAGTAAATTTTATTTTCCATAATAATGGTAAACGTTACAGAGTAACCTATTTTGTTAGCAGTGATTATCTTTCTGTTGGAACGGATGATGACTGGGCACGCATTCCCTTAACTCCGATGTTCTCACAAAAAATAGCAGATAGCCTTGATTGTTTTTTACCTACTACCAAAATGGTGAATGATATTCACGAGCATGCAACAATAAAATTGGCGCCCATTCCACTTGTTGAAAACCGGGATAACAGTAATACTATGTATCAGCATCATTTACTCATACAGGAACAATACAAAAATCAAAAAGGCATTATTTCCGGTATCAAAAAAGATATTGTTATTACTGACCAATTAAATAACAAGCCTGACCGGGTTGCTATATATGGCTGGTATAAACTTAAAGGCAAACCAATTCAACCTTTATATACAGGGCATGTAAACTGGTATGCGGATTATAGTCATGGCACCCGTTTAATTTATAAAAAGATCAGAATAAATGGAAAATGGTTTGAACATTCAACTGTATTTAAAGACCCTGTTTTACGAAAAATATTAACCAACGAAGCAACCAGTGATTTTTTAAAATACAAATATTAAAGAATAAAGTTTACTCATCATTCTTTAAATCTATCACTTCCATATCTTTCCTGGCTGGTGCTGTTAACACTTCGCCATCAATAGAAAATCTTGAACCGTGGCAAGGGCAATCCCAGCTTTGCTCTGCATTGTTCCATGCAACATTGCATTTAATATGTGTGCAGGCGGCATTCAGCGCATGTAGTTCCCCGTTAGGGTCTTTATATATCGCCAGTGTATGTCCATCATGCTTAACTACGCGGGCCTCATTATGTGCAAGATCGCTGAAGGAAGGAAGTTTTTCTCCCGGTAATATTTTACCGATCAGTTGTCCCACAACATCGGCTGATTCCTTTACAAAATTAGCAAAACCCGCCACCATCTTTATCCGGGAAGGATCGAACAATTCGACATACTCGCCGCTGTTGCCGGTTGCCATCATTTCTGTAAGTATGATGGATGATGCTGTTCCCCAGGTGATACCGTTACCACTAAAACCAGTTGCGACAAACATGTTTTCTCCATGGCCCGGCAATTCGCCAATATAGGGTAGTCCGTCGGTGGGTTCAAAATATTGAGAGGACCATTTGAAAGCGACTTCCGAAACATCGTAATGTGCCCTGCAATAACTTTCTAAACGGGTAAAACATGCTTCCGTATTTTCTTCATGACCGGTTTTATGATCTTCACCACCGGCCACCAGGAATTTTTCTCCATTACTGGTATGCGTTCTAAAATAATGAAATGGATCCTGCATATCATAAACCAATGCCTGCGGATAATCATCATTATTTAATTTTAACGCCAATGCATAACTGCGGTATGGCGCACACCTGAAATGAAGCAGGTTAACTCCCGGGGGAATATGCGTGGCATAAACCAGGTTTCTTGCCTGGTAAGTCTCATTGTTAATGGTGGCAGTTAAAAGATCACCTTCATCCACAGAAACAACCCGGCTATTTTGTAATATAATGCCTCCGGCATCTTCAAATGCTTTAGCAATACCCAATAAATATTTAGTTGGGTGAATGGATGCCTGCCTGTCGAATACAAGTGCTTTTATAAATGAATAAGGAACAGGAATATCAGTCGCCCAATCTACCTGCAGGCCGGCTCTTTTTGAAGCTTCATAAATTTCTTCAAGTTCTTTTACCTGCTCTTCATTTTCTGCATACAAATAACCCGGCTGTTCACGGTAATCGCAATCAATATTGTATTCATCCACATTTCTTTTTATCAGATCAATGGCTTCTCTTGTAATTACCGCAACCAACTGAGCAGAATCTTCCCCAAAATTTTTTTCAATCCTGTTGTAAGGAATATCCAACAAAGTATTCAGATGAGCGGTTGTACCACCGGTTGTACCATATCCTAAATTGTGTGCTTCAGCAAGCAAACATTGTTTTCCAGCTTTTTGAAGTTGCAGTGCTGTTGATACACCGGTAATGCCCCCGCCCACTACAATTACATCATAAACTGTATTTGCAACGGCTATATTACCCGGCTTATATTCCTGTATATCCTGCCATAAACTTTTCAGCGTACCATCTCTTTTCATAAAAAACATTTTTAAAGTGTTCAAAAAAACAATGCCTTCAAAAATTACCTGGTATGTGCATGGCATAAATTCTGATTATACCAATGAAAATGAGGATTATGAAAAAGAAATGGCTGGCAGCCGGCTTGGGAACCATCTTCGGTATGATGGCAATGGCTCAACAAAAATTTCCCACACAATTAGTTGGACAATGGGAAGGTCTGCAAAAAGATGCTAGTTCCGGTTTAGAATTTACAGGTAGCGATTCTGTTTATCTTTTTTATAATAATGAGAAAAAATTAGCGACACAGGTTCAACTGGACGCCAGTAAAAATCCATTATGGTTTGATTTTGCAATAAATGATGGATCGGAGCAAATACAAATTAAAAGTTTGTTGATAGTTATTAACGAAGACTTACTGAAATGGCAGGTATTTACTCAGGAAGCAAGGCCTGCACACTTTACCCAAAGTACGGGTGAAACGATGTTTTTGCGCAGAAAAAAACCCTAATCACGCCTGAAGGTTTATTTATCTTTGGCCGGTATGGGACAAAAAAAACTGATCCGGTTTGCCGAAATAAAAACCTTTCCGAACGTATTACAGTTTCCTGAAAACATGAAAGGAAACTGGCATCAACATTTTGAAAACAATCATCCTATTACGCTGGAACTGGCTTGCGGCAAAGGTGAATATGCCATTGGATTAGCCTCCCGTTTTCCCCAAAAAAATTTTATTGGTATCGACATAAAAGGTAACCGCTTATGGGTTGGTGCTAAAAAAGCACTGGCCATCCTTTTAAAAAATGTAGCCTTTCTTCGCATACAGATTGATAAGATAACTGACTATTTTGAAACTGGTGAAGTGGAAGAAATCTGGATCACTTTCCCCGATCCGCAACTTCGGTTTTCAAAAATGAAAAAAAGACTGACGCACCCACAGTTTTTGCGCAGGTATCATCAAATTTTAAAACCGGGTGGATTGATTCATTTAAAAACAGACAGCCCTGACCTGTATTATTTCACCAAAGAAGTTTGTTTAATGTTCAAATGTGAAATTCATACAGATTTTGAAGATTTATACAAGCAGCAAAATCTGCAGGAAGAATTAATGATCAAGACTCATTATGAAAATCTTGATATCGCAAAAAGTAACCGTATTCATTATCTCTGTTTTTCACTTCCGCAAGAATTAGCAGGCAAAGAAATGGATGCCGATTTAAAATTAATTTTAAAAGAAGATGAACCAGGAACAGATGATTGAAGGAGAGGATTATTACCTGGATGATGAAGGTTTGTTTGTTTTTACCGCAAAATACCTTTCGGACCGTGGATATTGTTGCGGAAACGGCTGTTTGAACTGCCCCTTTAATTACCAAAACGTTCCTGAACCAAAAAGATCCATATTATTGAACAGCAAAACCAATAAAAATTCAACGGGTGGCTAAATCTTTACCAAAAACAAAATTGCCGCTGGTTGCACCTTCAGGTAACCGGGAAAATGGATTTTTTCATCTTGTTTATGAAGTGGTAAGACAAATACCAAAAGGAAGGGTCAGTACATATGGTGCCATTGCAGCAGTTTTAGGAACCCGATTATCTGCCAGGATGGTAGGCTGGGCCATGAATGGTGCTCACCAGGTAAAACCTAAAGTTCCGGCGCACAGGGTAGTGAACAGGAATGGGATGTTAACTGGTAAACATCATTTCAGCACACCGGAAAAAATGCAGGAATTGCTTGAAAAAGAAGGCGTAATGGTTAAAGAAGACCAGGTGATTCATTTTAAAGAAATTTTCTGGGATCCATCTAAAGAAGGGGCGCTGTAATGGGTTTGAGACCTGGCAGATGTTAAGATAATGTTCAAACATCTTGCATACACGATAATAAATTGTACTTTTATTATCCCCATTCACTTAACCTCTTTTCAATGAAAAAAATATTATACTTTTTCGTGGTTGCCATCGCAGTATCTGCATGTAATGCAAGTAGTGACAATGGAAACAAGATGCCTGAAATTTCAACAGCACTTTTAGAAAATTATAAGCCCGATACCAATAAGCCAATTTCGCTTATCCCAGATTCAGTTTTACCACCGCAACCAACCATTGGAAGTAATGCAGGTGCAAAATTGAACCCTGCACATGGACAACCAGGACATGATTGTTCAATTGCTGTCGGTGCCCCGTTAAATAAAACTGCAACAGCTTCAAAGCCTGTTACAAGCAATCCAATCAGCACGCAGGTAAATCCAACACCCATTACTTTACCAGGAGCAAATAATACCAGTGCTTCATCAGGAAAATTAAATCCTGCACATGGACAACCTGGCCACCGTTGTGATATTGCCGTTGGACAACCACTCAATTCACCGGCTAAAACAAATACTACTTTACCGGCTTCAAATACTACACCTGTAAATAATCCATTACCTGCACAACCTGCAGCAACACAGCCTTCAAGTCCATTTCCGGGAACTGGAACAACCGCAAAACTCAATCCCGCACATGGACAACCAGGACATGATTGCAGCATTGCCGTTGGACAACCTTTAAAGCAGTAAAAGCTTCAAAGACGGGATCCGTAAATACAAATAATTATTTATCAGTAATAAGGACTGATCATTAAATAAATGATCGGTCCTGTAATGGCTACATAAAACCAGATGGGCCATGTAATGCGGGCTAATTTTTTGTGCTTCTCCCATTCTCCTGTTAGTGCCCGGTAAGAAGTGTATAGAATAAAAGGCAGAATGATGGCCGCTAATAAAATATGCGTTAATAAAATAATGAAATAGATCATCCGTGAATTACCAACAGCCATTTTCTCAACCTCTGTTACAATGCCATCATGATCAGCGTCTCCGAACAAAGTGCTGCCTGCAAATAAATGATGTAAAACATAGCTGATTAAAAATAATGCTGAAAGCACCATTGCTGTAATCATCACTCTTTTGTGTAGTAAGTAATTCTTCCTTTTTACAGCTATTAATCCACCCAATAATAATACCGTTACCGCAGAATTGATAAAGGCATTCAAGGTGGCGAAAATATGAATATCAAATTCCAGTTCCGGCTTCCATTCAATGCGACCCAATGCAACAATGGCTATAAAAACAATAACAGATAACGAAAGGATGATGTACCGTGCCTTTGTGTCATTTTTGGTCAAAACCGGTTGTAACATTTTTAAAATATTTTCTATTATAGATGAACGTTAGTTTATGCCTTACTGGATTTCGCTTTTCTCAAAAAATAGATCAATAGAAATGCACCCAGTAAAGCAACCAGCATGGATACGGCCATAATTTCCAATTTACCTTCAAAAAACTTTTTACGATTGGGATCTTTTTCCAGGTTTAAAAATATAATATCGGCGGAAAGTCTTAAGATGTCGGTTGTATCAAGTCCATGATAATACCCACGGATATTGCGGTATTTATCAATCAATACAAAATAATCCGTATGTAAAAAATTTGAATCAACACCTTCACCATCAACCAGGCCAAGTTTGAAATGATCAAGGGAAAGATCATAAATTTCTTTCTTGTCACCTGTTAACAACCACCAGTTATTTGAATTGATCTGGAACCTGTCAGCCCATTTTTTTAATGCAGGAACAGAATCTCTTTCAGGATCAACACTAAAAGAAAGAAACTGTACAAAGTCTGGTTCCCTGTCACCCACCCGCTCACTGTTATGAATAGATTCTTTCAACATCTTCATATTGGTGGTCAATCTTGGACAAATGGTAGGACAACTTGTAAAAAAGAAATCAGCCACAACTACTTTACCTTCCATATCCTTCCATGAAACTTGCTGGCCCAATTGATTGGTTAAAGAGAAGTCAGGAATTTTATGCCAGATGGTATCTGTTACAATTTTTCCCTTTTCCGTTTTAGTAATTACCGAATCATAAATAAAATGACGGGGAGGATGAATATTTTTTTTGCTGAGTCCTTTAATTAAAAAATACCCAGTTAAGGGAAGCAGGAGCGCAATAAATATAGCGGTGATAGCACTTTTATTCACGATAGATTTTTAAAAAAAACCATCCTTCGGTAAGAGGGATGGTTTGGTTAAATAAGGTTTATAAACACGGCCAAAAAATCAATCCCTGGTTGTTGGTTTTATAACCGTTGTAGAATCTTTTTGTACAGCCGGTGCCGATGTTCTTTCTTCATATGACCGGTCAAATGTGTTTCTTAAATCTTTCCAGGCTGCTCCATCCCATAAGAAAGCAGCAATAAACCAGATAAATAATAATAAAGGAACAACAATGGTCATGATCATGTTCCTGATCTCATCACCCAAATGCATAAACACCGAAACAATGTAAAATGCTTTTGCAAGGGTAAGAATAACAATGACCCCTTTTATTAAAAGCACAACAAAATGGGAGTGCGGAAGGTTCATTGCATAAATCAATAAACCAAGACCTAACTCAATTAAAGTAACAACAGAAAGTATAATTGTTGTTTTCTTAACCTTTTTTCTAAAGGCATCAGTAGATTCATGTTCCGCGTGGTAAGTTATTTCCTGGTATTCTGAAGATTGTTGCATGTGCTAAATTTCAATTACGTTTAAAACTATTTTTAATTCTTTCGGGTTAAATCAGGTAGAAACATAAGAATACAAATACCCAAACCAAATCTACAAAGTGCCAGTAAAGACCTGCTTTTTCAATCATCAGGTAATGTCCTCTTCTTTCAAATACACCTTTCTGCGTCATGATCAGCATGATGATATTAATGATGACACCTGAGAAAACGTGAAATCCGTGGAAACCGGTAATACCATAAAAGAAGCCACCAAATGCAACCGGGCCAGGTGTAGTAACCTGCATCCCTTCATGCATCATACCTGCCACCGGCGGTCCCCATGGATTGCGTGAAACTGTTTGACCCCACTCTTCAATCTGGCCGTTTACCAAAACTGGCAAGTCACCCGTAATCATATGCGTCCACTCCCAGGCCTGGCAGGCAAGGAAAGCAATACCACCAATGATGGTCCAGAAAAGCCATTTCACAACACCTTTCCTGTCGTTATGATGTCCGGCATGTACTGCCAATACCATTGTTACCGAACTCAGGATCAGGATAAAAGTCATTACACTCACAAACGCCAGTGGAAGATTTGCATGTCCCATTCCCGGGAATGCATTAAAGACCACGTTGGGATCGGGCCAGAAATTGGTTGAAAACCTGATGGTACCATAAGAAATAAGGAATGCGCCGAATGTAAAAGCATCACTCATTAAAAAATACCACATCATGATTTTGCCATACTCCACATTAAAGGGGCTCTTACCTCCACTCCACCATCTTGTTTGTGTAGCTGTTGCAACTTGTGCCATATCAGTTGTTGAAATTTAAAATAATTATTCTCTGTTTAATTTTTTCCAATTACCCGATCAAAAGAAAAAACACCATCAGGTATAGCCATAATATATCTACAAAATGCCAGTACGTTCCTGCAATTTCTATAGGCAGGGAAGTATAGGTTTTTACTTTTCCTGTAAAAGCTTTAATGAAAATGATCATTAAAGCAATGATGCCTCCCAAAACGTGTAAGGCATGAAATCCTGCAATAACATAAATGAACTGACCCGCACCAGAGCCGGTCAATTTTATACCACTGGCCCACATTTGCTGAAAACCGAAATACTGCAATATGATAAAAACAATTCCTAATGCAAATGTAACAGCAATCAACAGGCGATATTTTTGCATTTCCCTGGCCTTGAATGCACGTAAGCTTAAACGAATAGTCAAACTGCTTAAAACAATCGCAATAGTAGAATACCAGAATAATTGTGGTATGCGGATCTCCTGCCAGGTTGCCTGGCCACTTTTTACTACATATGCACTTGTAAGTCCGGCAAACATCATGACCATGCTACCGATTGCCACCCACATAGTAAATTTATGCGGATGAATCTTTGATCTTTTTTCACCTGCCACAGCGTCTGAATAATTTAATTTTGCATCACTTATCATTAAATCACAATTTTAAAATTCTTATTCCCTTTTAATTAAAAGAAGGGGTTATTTTATCTGCCAATAAAGCCAGCAACACTACGGGTAAATATATATAACTGCTAAACATCACTCTTCTTGCCGCTTTAACATCCATTTCCCTGTACAATCGAATGCTTTGCCAAACCATAAACAATCCGGCAATGATTACAATGATCATTGAAATCCATCCACTCATGCCAACAAAATAGGGCAGGCATCCAACAGGGATCATTAACACGGAGTACATGATCGTTTGAATAGCTGTTGATTTTGTCGGTCCTTTTTCACTGGGAAGCAATTTAAATCCGGCGGTTGTATAATCATTGTGTGCCACCCAGGCAATTGCCCAAAAATGGGGGAACTGCCAAAGAAATTGTAACGCAAATAAAACCCAACCACCAATTGATAATTCGTCCGCACCGGCTGCCCAACCAATCAAACAGGGTAATGCTCCCGGGAATGCACCAACCAAAACGGCGATTGAATTCACTTTTTTTAGTGGTGTATAAATAAATGCATACAGGAACAAACTAAAAGCAGCTAACAAGGCGGATAAAACATTGAAAAAAATTCCCAATATCAATACACCCGCTACTCCTGTGATGATGGCGAAGGCCCAACCTTCTGTTACACTCATTCTTCCAGCTGCTACCGGTCTTTTCGCTGTTCTTTTCATCAAAGCATCCGAATCTTTTTCAACAACCTGGTTTATAGAATTGGCACTACCCGTTACCAGCATACCGCCAATAAAAAGTAATGTGATCCTAAACCAGTCAAATACAACTTCCGGTACCAGCAAGTATGAAATAACACTCGAAAAAACGACCATGATGCTTAATGACATTTTGATCAGCAGCATGTAATCACTCAACTTACCCGATAATGTAAAAGAACTTTTTGACTTTATACTTTCATTCATTGCTAATAGTTAAAGTCGTAAAAAAATAATATCCATCTATACAAAACGGCTTTACCACCAGCATTTAATTAATTAACTAAACATCAATGCTGAGACTCATTCTCTCCCACTTTTTCAGTTTGAGGGATATAGTCTCTTCCATCTTTACTATAATCATATGGCCACCTGTGCACTTCAGGAATTTCACCGGTCCAGTTACCATGACCCGGGTTAATAGGTGTTGTCCACTCCAGTGTATTAGCTCCCCAAGGATTGGCAGTTGTTACTTTCCGTCCTTTAAACATGGAATAGAAATAATTAAATACAAACATCAATTGCACCGCAAATACCACGATGGAAACGATGGTGATCATTTTATTTAAATCCTGGAATTGGTTAAATGATGACCAGCCACTCACATCAAGATAACGGCGAGGCACACCTGCTAAACCTTCGTAGTGCATTGGCCAGAAAATAAGGTATGCGCCGATAATTGTTATCCAGAAATGGAAATAACCAAGTGTATTATTCATGTATCGCCCAAACATCTTAGGGAACCAATGATAAATACCAGCAAACATTCCAAACATAGATGCTACACCCATTACCAAATGGAAGTGCGCTACTACAAACTTTGTATCATGCAGGTGAATGTCGATAGTGGAGTTTCCAAGGAAAATACCTGTCAAACCACCAGAAATAAATACGCTCACAAATCCAATGGCAAACAACATTCCCGGTGTAAAACGGATATTACCGCGCCAGATGGTTGTTAGCCAGTTAAATACTTTAATTGCTGATGGCACCGCGATCAATAAAGTTAATAATACGAATACCGAACCGAGGAACGGGTTCATACCTGTAACAAACATATGATGCGCCCAAACCAGGAAGGCAAGGGAAGTAATGGCAAAGAAAGAACCTATCATTGCCATATAACCGAAGATAGGTTTGCGGGAATTTACACTCAGTATTTCAGAGGTCATACCCATAGCCGGTAAGGCAATGATATATACTTCGGGGTGACCCAGGAACCAGAATAAGTGCTGGTAAAGTATAGCGCTACCTCCTTCATTCGGAAGGATCTGGCCATTTACATAAATATCACTCAGGTAAAAGCTTGTTCCCAGGTGACGGTCAAACAGTAATAATATAAATCCTGATAATAAAACAGGGAATGATAATACACCCAGGATAGCGGTAAAGAATAAACCCCAAATAGTTAATGGCATCCTTGTCATGCTCATACCCTTGGTACGCATGTTCAGAATAGTAGTGATATAATTCAATCCACCTAAAAGGGAAGACACTACGAACAGTGCCATACTGATCAACCAAAGATCCATACCGATTTTAGAACCTTCGGAAGCCTGGCCCAAAGCACTTAATGGTGGATAAACAGTCCATCCCCCGGAAGCAGGACCTGTTTGAACAAACAGGGAAGAAAGCATTACAACACTGGCTGCAAAAAAGAACCAGTAAGAAAGCATATTCAGAAAAGGTGAAGCCATATCACGTGCACCAATCTGAAGCGGAATTAAAAAGTTTGCAAATGTTCCACTTAAACCTGCAGTTAATACAAAGAATATAAGTACGGTACCATGCATGGTTACCAATGAATAATAGAATTCTGGTTGAATACGTCCGCCAGCCGCTTTGCTGCCAAAAAATGTTTCAAGAATTGGAAACGTTTCATCAGGATAACCTAACTGTAAGCGAAAAAGCACGGAGAATAAGCCACCTATAATCGCCCAAATAATTCCTGTTGCAAGAAATTGCTTGGCAATCATTTTATGGTCCTGGCTGAACACATACTTGGAAATAAAAGTTTCCTTGTGGTGATGTACATGGTGGTCATCATGAAGAACGCCATGACTGGTTTCCACACTGTGAATATTAGGGTTTACTTCGTTACTCATAATTATTTTTTTTAACTGACCGCTTGTGGCTGTCAAAAGAAATTTTAATTCATTGATGTTGTTCCGGCAGCCGTTGTATTTACACTGGCTACTTTTACTGAATCCGCTACAGCAGCTGGTGCATTTGCAGGATTCTTATCAGGGAATGCTGCATAATACTGTGGTTGCTGGCTGTACATCCACCTGTCAAATTCTTCCTGCGTAACAACAGTAATGGTGCCTCTCATACTATAGTGTCCTTTACCACACATCTGGTCGCAGGAAATTTCATAAACAAAATCTTCACCCCACATTTCCTTAGCCTTGGCTGTTGTAAATTTTGGTGTAAACCACATGGTTGTAGGTGTTCCGGGAACAGCATCCATTTTCATTCTGAAATGAGCCAAACCAACATCATGGATCACATCTTTTGCATTGATGATTAATTTCACCGGTTTATTTACAACGATTGGCATATCACCGGTAACAACAATATCATCATGATTTGCAGGATCATCCCAAATCTGTCCTAAAGGATTTGATTTGGCTTCATTAATTTCTTTGAAATATTTTTTACCTAAGACGCCATCTCTGCCAGGATAACGCATTTCCCATTTGAACTGGCTGCCGGTAATTTCAACAACCAATGCATTTTTAGGTGCATCGCCGGTAATTTTATACCAGTAAAATAATCCGAAACCAACTAATACAGTTAAAGCGATTGCCGGAATAACGGTCCAGATCAATTCTAATTTATTGTTATGCGGAAAATAGTATGGTTTTCTATTGTCTGATTCCTGGTATTTGTAAGCGAACCAGAATAATAATACCTGGGTGATAACGAAAACGATTCCTGTTAAGATGATGGTGATATAAAGCATCATGTCAATCTTTTCACCATGATCGGATGCAGATTCACCCAATAATCTTCCTTTCAAAACTTCATTGCAATAATAAACACCAATTAAACCAAGAATTAAAAAAGCAAGGAGTAAAAATCCATTTACACGATTTGATTGTTTTCTTGCCTTTTCTTCACCTCTCAATATGGCCACATATTCGGAGGCTTTTGCAATCTGAAATACGATCACAAATCCAAGCGCCAAAATTGCAATTATCAAAAAAGTTGACATACGATATTCAGTTGTTAATGAATCAAATTATTTTTTATGTATGATGAATCAGGCTTTCTTTCAAAAAAGGATGATTCTTTGGAATTAATGGTGCCTTTGCTAATGCACGGGCGGTGAAAAACATAATCAATCCAACAAACCCAAGTCCAATTCCTAAATCAGCAATCATGGTTGGTACATGACTAACCCCGGTTTCAGGATCTTTCATTGGACCAGGGAAAACCATTTGATAAAAATCTAACCAGTGACCAAACAAAATCAGGATACACATGAAGGTCAAAGTTCCATAATTTCTTTTAGCACCGCGGCTCATCAGGATTAATAATGGAGCCAGGAAGTTGATGATAACCGTTAACCAGAAGATTCCATTCCAGGCGCCTTCAACACGTGGTTCAAAGTAGGCAGTTTCTTCTGGAATGTTAGCATACCAGATCAACATGAATTGAGAGAACCACAGGTATGTCCAGAAAACAGAAAATGCAAACATGAATTTTCCAAGATCATGTAAATGTTCTTCGTTGGTAAATTCAAGGTAACCCAGGTTTTTCAGGTAAATAACAAAAATGGTTATCAGTGCAATGCCGGCAACAAATGTACTGGCAAATGTATACCAGCTGTACATGGTGCTATACCAGTGGGCATCAATACTCATCAGCCATAACCAGGGTATAGAAGACATCACTGTTAATGAAAAGAATACGATGAAAATGGCTGACCATACCGTACTATCCCAGATATATTTTTTTGCTTCATCCCTGTTCAATGGCTTGTCATCAATACTGCGGGACATCTTACGCAATTTAGCTCCCAGTAAACTCCAGCCAACCAGGGTAATGATGGTCCAAACAATAAAAAATCCTTTATTCAAAAAACCGGCTTTGTGTAATAATATCTTGTCATGTTTCACATGCTCCGTATCTGTCCAGTGATAAATAGTGTGATTATCACTAAAAACAATGGCTAATAAAATAACACCGGTAATGATACTTAATAATGGTACACAGCTGGAGATAGCTTCAGACACTCTTCTAAAAGATATTTGCCATCCACCCCATGCCAATGTAGTGGCCGCAATAAAAAACATTGCTGCATTCACCACCAGTAAAAAATAAACACTGTTCTGCAGCAGGCTTGACCAAAAACGGGCTTGCTCGTGATGGTCGCTGGATGCGCCATGCGTTATAAAAAGTATGATGATCGATAATAGTCCTACACCCATCAATCCTAAAGAAATAAGATTGAAGTTTTTTGTTTTTGAAAACTGTTCCCTGATTGCCATCATGAATCGTTTAAAATTCGCTTAATAAATGTTCTAAAAATTAGTTCGTTGTTGTTGGTGCCGTTGCTGCAGCACTATCGGCTGTTGCTGTTCCGGTTCCTGTTGCTGCAGCTGCTGTTGAATCTGAAGCTGCAGGTTTACTTCCACTTTGTACTGACCTGATATATTTTACCAGCATCCAACGCTGTTTTGGTGTAACCTGGTGAGCATATGAGCCCATTAAATTTCTTCCATAAGTGATAACATGATACATGGTTCCATCAGATAACGCTTTAGAATAATCATCTAAAAGATTTCTTGGCATTGCAGGATAAGGACCATCTCCGCCTTTCCATAATGGACCGTTTCCATCCAGTTTGGTACCATGACAAATACCACAGTTTACCAGGTAAAGTCTTTCTGCTTCTTTAAAATAAGTTTCATCCATAGGAGGTAATGGATCCTGGACCGATGAGGATTGCGCATATCCCGAAGTATCATTGGGTAAATCATATGGTGCCATTTCACCCCTTGCAATGGTTCCTTCCACGGGCATGGTATTATAAAAAATACCCTGCTTTTGCAATTCAGCAATTTTTTCAGCTGACATTGTATAGGTTTCATATGCACGGCTATAAGCCATATCCGGCATATAAGCAGGGTTGCGGGTATCATCTCCGCCACCGCATCCTATTGCAAACATGCTCAATGTTATGATACCGGTAGCTATAAAACTTTTCTTCATTAGCTCTTTATTAATAATAAGGATCAAAAAATTAAAATAAATCCGATCCGCGAAAAACAATTAATGTATAATTTCTGGTTCTGCTTTTACAAGTGTATGCCTGTCATCTTTATCATAACGGCCTAACCACCATTCTGTTTCTTTCATTTCAACCGTAATATCTTTTCCACCCAATTGCTGTAAAAATGCAATCGCCTGTTCTTCATTTGTTTTAGAAGTGCATTCAATGGCCATTACAAAAAGATCGTCAGTTGAACGTAGCCTGAAATGATCCTTTTTTACAAACGGAGCCAATTGGCACAGGTAACAAAAGGTAAGTACCATACCCACTGCTGAAAACAAAACAGTTAACTCGAATGTAATTGGAATCCAGGCTGGTAAAGCAAAGTTGGGTTTACCACCAATATTCATGGGCCAATCGGTTGTAAAAATCCAGGTTATAAATGTTAAGGCTGTTGTAGTACCCATGATAGCATATACAAAACCGGCGGTATGCAGGCTGGTATCTCTTAACCCCATGGCTTTATCCAAACCATGAATGGGAAAGGGTGTGTATACATCATGAATCTTATAACCGGATTTACGCACTTGTTTGATGGCCGGGAACAAAACTTCCTCATCATCAAAACTGGTTACTATGAATTTCTTTACCGACATATATTTATTTTAAGCGTTGCCTTAGCGTTAACTGAAAGCTTTCTTTTTAAACATTTTATTTGATCAATGATGCGCATCTACATGATGGTGCGCAAACTCTTCCACTTTTTCCTTTTCTATTACATCCATTTTCTCTTTGTAAGATTCACCATTTTTCTTCAGGATATGTTTGATCTCTGCAATCGCAATAACCGGGAAGAATTTAGAGAAAAGGAAATAGCAGGTAAAAAACAATCCAAATGTTCCCAGGTAAAAACCTACCTCCCAAATGGTTGGTGTATAATAAGTACTCCAGGCAGATGGCAGGTAATCACGATATACGGATGTTACGATGATTACAAAACGTTCGAACCACATACCTATATTTACGATGATCGACATAAAGAAGGTAACCAACAGGTTTCTACGCATTTTCCGGAACCAGAAGATCTGCGGGGAAATAACGTTACAACCCATCATCAACCAATAACTCCAGCCATAAGGACTAAATACATTCGCCCTGTTCTCGAAGAATGCGAATTCTTCATATTGAACCGCACTATACCAGGCCATAAATAATTCTGTTAGGTAAGCGATACCAACGATTGAACCGGTTAAAACGATAACCTTATTCATCACTTCAATATGCTCAATGGTGATATATTCCTGCAGATTTAAAACTTTACGGGTAACCAGCAACAGTGTTTGCACCATGGCAAATCCTGAGAAGATGGCACCTGCCACAAAGTATGGTGGAAAGATGGTTGTGTGCCAACCAGGTACAACGGATGTGGCAAAGTCAAAGGATACGATGGTATGTACTGAAAGTACAAGGGGTGTTGATAAACCAGCTAATACCAATGATAAACTTTCGTGGCGTTGCCAGTGTTTGGTAGAGCCGGTCCAACCGAATGAAAGTACCCCATACATGTGTTTGCGCCATTTTTTACGGGCACGATCCCTTAAGGTTGCCAGGTCAGGCAACAAACCTGAATACCAGAATAAAAGTGAAACGGTAAAATAAGTTGAGATGGCGAATACGTCCCATAAAAGAGGTGAGTTAAAGTTCACCCATAATGGTCCGCGGGTATTTGGATAAGGCATTACAAAGAAAGCCATCCAAACACGACCCATGTGCCAGATAGGAAACTGGCCGGCACACATTACCGCAAAGATGGTCATAGCTTCAGCCGCACGGTTTACACCTGTTCTCCAGCCCTGGCGGAAAAGTAATAAGATAGCAGAGATCAAAGTACCTGCGTGACCAATACCTACCCACCATACGAAGTTGGTAATATCCCAACCCCAGCCGATGGTCTTATTCAGGTTCCATTGACCAACACCATAGGTTACTTCCATATACACGGAAAGAACCCCAAATAATAACAGGAGGACAGAAATCCCAAAACCAATCCACCATAATAAACTGGGAGCGGCTTCAACCGGGCGACAAATATCTTCTGTAACCTGGTGATAATCTTTATGTCCTTCTACCAGTGGTGGTCTTACCTGTGATTCGTATCTGAGTAAACTCATATAATTTCAGCTTTGAGCTTTAGCTAAGTGCTACGAGCTATTAAATTTTTATGATCAACAATTTTATAGAGCCGGTTTTTATACCTTATTTATTAATGAGCTGGTGCCGGGGCAGCTTCATCTTCCCTTGCATGTTCCGGCTCATGATCGTCCATTGAAACAATTTCATCTGTATTCCTGATTTTAGCCAGGTAAGTAACATTCGGTAATGTATGGATCTGTTCAATCACATAAAATGTTCTTAATGGATTTTCAGCCCTTACCTTACTGATTTTGCTTTCAGCATCATGCACATTACCAAAAGTAATGGCATTGGTAGGACAAGCTGACTGGCAGGCAGATGATACATCACCATCTTTAATTGCCCTGTTCTCTTTTTTAGCTGTCAGTTTTGCTTCCTGGGTACGCTGTACGCAGAATGAACATTTTTCCATAACACCACGGCCACGAACAGTAACATCCGGGTTCAACACCATCCGGGTCAGGTCTTCATTCATATGAAGTACTGATGCTTCCAATACCTGGCGCTGGTTATCATCAAAACTATCCGCACCCATGTAATCAGCCCAGTTAAAGCGACGCACTTTATAAGGACAGTTATTTGCGCAATAGCGTGTACCGATACAACGGTTATAAATCATTTGGTTAATGCCTTCTGAACTGTGCATGGTGGCTGCAACCGGGCAAACGTTTTCGCAAGGTGCGTTGTCGCAATGCTGGCAAAGCATGGGCTGGAATACCACCGCTTTAAGATCATCAGGATTATCTTCTTTTGAAACAAAATAACGGTCAATGCGTAACCAATGCATATCGTGATAGCGCATCACTTCCTTCTTTCCTACAACCGGAACATTGTTTTCGGAGTGGCAGGCAACTACGCATGCATTACATCCAATACAACTGTTCATGTCGATGGCCATACCCCACTTAGGTCCGGGATAAGGGAAACTTGGATACAAGGTTCCTTCCGTCCGGTAATCACCAGATTGCGGTGCATAAGTGGAATGAAGATGGTCACGCTCTTCTTTAAACTGTTTTGGATTTTGCAGGAAGGTCGCCATCGTAGTTTCTTTCACTACTTCAGTGCGATTCTCATAAGAATTATGAATCTGCGTTTGCGCAATTTTATAATCTCCTACTTTATTTTCTGAAACAGTAACATTTACATTATGGAAATCAATGGTATTGCCATTGAATGTAGCATAATGGTTTACATTTTTTCCAACGGTTTCCATTCCCACACCAATATGCTTACTGCGGCCATAACCAACAGCAATGGCAATGGTATTCGCATTCATTCCCGGAATTACCAATACCGGCAGATCCAGTTCCTGGTTATTAAAGGTGAAGCGCAGTACCGGCTTAGAAGGGAAATATTCATAATTGCTGTCCTTACCAACAAAAAGCCCCATTTCATTGGCTTTGGCAAGAGAAATCATAGCATAATTATCCCAGGTTGCTTTAGTTACGGGGTCAGGTAATTCCTGTAGCCATGGGTTTGCACCACTAGCCGTATTATTAACCGCGACTGTCTGGTAAAGGGCAATTTCATATTTGCCAGCTTGTTTATTAGTTGCCAGCCCGGCAGCAGCGGCAGATGTACTGGCGCTGTTAAAGGTGCCTCCGCCTAAAGTTGGTGTAACAGTAGCAATGCCGATAGAATCTGTTAATGCCTGTCCAACTGTTGATAATGCGGACTGCCCGCCTTCCAACACACCATCCTGCAAGGCTTTATTGAACTGTTGTTTGCCTAACCTGCCTTCCCAATATGTTCTGAAAAAAGTATCGTAATCATTTGTATTACCACTCCACTTCATCAATGAAGTTTGGAAAGGCCTTGTTTTGAAAACCGGATTAATGGTTGGCTGAATAAAGCTGATATAACCAGATTTTGGTTCTGCATCACCCCAGCTTTCCAGGTAGTGCGGAGCAGGAACGGCGAAATGACACAGCTCGGTAGTTTCATCTAATTTGCTGTTGAAAGAAACCGCCAGCCTGACTTTTTTCATTCCTTCTTTAAAGCCAGCTGCATTATAAAAAGTATAAGCCGGGTTAGCTCCATAAATAAACAATGCACCAACCTGGCCGGCATTCATCTGGGCAACAAGGTCAACCAGGTCTTTATCAATACCCTGGCGAATATTTAAAGTTTCGGACCAGTTAATGGTTTTACCATAAGCACCAATCTGGTTATTGATTGCATTTACAATGGATTGAACATTCACATCATTGCTTCCTGAAACTACCAAACCGCCATTAGCTTTCAGATCGGCAGCCACTTTGGCTATACCTGCTTTCAGTTTAGCGTCCGCGATATTTGGTGCAGATACTGATCCGCCCAACGCACCCAACAAAGCCAATGCTACAGCGCCTGTTTCTGAAGGGCGATGTGTAAATCTTTCATCGGCATTTGAACCAGTCATGCTCAGGAAACTTTCAAACTGGTAATGTTTGCTCATGGCCGGTTTGGCTTCATCGATCTTACGGTTCACCACATATTGCCTGGCAAATTCAACCGGGTTAAGCCATGTGCCGAGGAAATCAGCGCCAAGACTTACAATTACTTTAGCGTTTTCAAAATGGTAAGATGGAATAGCCCTTCTGCCAAAAGAGGCTTCATTGGCCAATAACATACCACTATAAGAATCTGCATCAGCCTGAACATGGCGGCTACCGGGGTATTTCGCTAAAAATTCAGAAATTATTTGCTTTGTTGTAGGAGAAGTGATGGTAGTTGAAAGAAAAACGACTGGCGCTCCCCCAATTTTAGCCATCTCATCACCTATCAATTTATCTACTTGTGCGTAAGTTGGAATTTCTTCAAAACGCCCTTCGCTCACTTTTCTTTTGGGGTGAGGTAAACGAAAAGAATCATACAAATCAAGCACTGAAGCCTGCGCCCTGGCTGAAGTTCCTCCCTGCGTATAGCTGCAAAGTTTATTGCCTTCAATTTTTATGGGACGACCATCTCTTACTTTAGCAATGATGGGTAAAACATCGCCATCCTGCACATAAGTGGTTGCATAATATTTTGCAACACCCGGCACAAGATTTTCAGGTTGATTGGCAAGAGGAATAGCCTTTTGTACCGGCGTTTCGCAACTGGCCGCTAATGAAGCAGCTGCAGTAGTAAAGCCAAGATATTTCAAAAAGTCCCTGCGTGGTGCTTTGGCATCCAGCCAGCTTTGGTCATCGGTAGGTAGATCTTCCTGAAATTCGTTTTGCGCTAATTTCTTAAAGCCTTCTGCATTGTTCAGTTCGCCAAAACTTTGCCAGTACTTTTTATCGCTCATTTATATCCGTTTGAAAAATTGAAAAAAATTGAAATTTTACTCAAATTGAATTACCTCAAATGTTGAGGACAAGGTTTAATAATGACATTTCTGGCATTCGGTACCGCCAATATCGCTAACGGTTACACTATCCATCTTACCAGAAGCCAAATCATTATGGAACTTTTCGTAAATACTGTAAAATTTATTACCTGTACTATCACCAGCATTATAAAAATCAACCTTTGTTTCCCGGTGACAGTTAACGCACCATCCCATACTCAACTCAGAAAATTGGGAAACTACGTCCATGTCCTGTATAGGTCCATGACAAGTTTGGCATTGTACATTACCTGCTTTTACGTGCTGTGAGTGATTAAAGTAAACATGGTCAGGCAGGTTGTGGATCTTGATCCATTCCACAGGTTTTGCTTTTGCAGGATCCCAGTCATTTGGACGGGCGGGATCAAAACCTGCATATTTATATAACTTTTCAATCTCTGCAGTTCCGTCGATCTCAACGCCATCTTCGGTATAAAGCTTGGGTCCTTTTTCGTAAGTAGAAATCGCTTTATGGCAATTCATACATGTATTAACAGAAGGTATGGCAGCATGCTTGCTTTCCATGGCGCTTCCATGGCAGTATAAACAACTGATCTGGTTTATGCCCGCATGCACTTTATGAGAATAATAAATAGGTTGCTCCGGCATATATCCTTTATCACGACCCAGGTTTATAGCGCCTTTGGCCAGGTAATAACCACCCACCACAAAGAATATCATGGCAAACATGGCTATATATATTTTATTCCGGTAAAAAGGAACAGGATCAGGGCGCCTGATATTTTCTTTATCGTCCGATAATTTTTTCAGGTTACTGTTTACCTGCATCAGGATCAATGCTACAATAGCCAGTATCAGCGATAAAATACCAAAGAATATGGAATTACGACCCGTATTATCTGCAGCAGGTTCTGTTGTTGCATCGCCAGGAGTGGCAGTTCCACCACCAGGCATCGGGGCATTAGCCACATAATCTGCAATGGCATCAATTTCTTCATTGGTCAATTGTGGAAATGCCTGCATGATTGAACCATACTGGTTCTTTAACTGGCTGGCATAATCGCTGGTAGCTATATAAGCCGCCGGATTGTGTATCCATTTATAAAGTTCTTCCCGGTCTCCCCATGGACCACGTTCAAGGAAGCCTCTTAAAGCCGGCCCGGTTAAATTCTTATCCAGCGCATGACAGGCCTGGCAGTTTGATTGATAAAGTGCTTTTCCATCCTGGGCTGCAGTTTCGGTATTTAAAAACAGGGCAACTAGGGTAACTAAAAAAAGACTTATCCTCTTAATGATTGGTTTACAAGGAAGCATAGACACAAAAAATCTAAAAAGTGTAGATAAAAATCTTGATAATCGGCTGCAAAAATAAGCCAGTATATTAACAATATGTCAACATTATAAAATTTTTTTTAAGCCTTATCCATAGCGGGTTTCAGCATACCCGTGTAATTTTTTTTTAATTTTTCTAAACGCGGATTGTCACATAAACGTAAATATTTAAACAATCTGTTATAAAACCTAAATCGGCTGATTCTTAAAATTTTCTTGCACTTTTGCCCCTGAAATTCTGTTTAATGATCAAACGACTAAAAGATAAATGGCAGGTTAGTTTGGGGAGATTGATTTTAATCCTGGCAACTTTTGCCATTGGTGGTAGCCTGACCGGGTTTTTAGGCCGAAAGATCATGGAATTTACTGGGATAGAAGTTTGGTGGCTGTATTATCCTGCATATATAGTGTTGATGACATTGATTTGGCCGGCTATGGTCATATTAGTTAGCATTCCTTTTGGGCAGTTTCCCTTTTTTACCGAGTACATTAAAAAAATGTTGAACCGGTTTAGACCTAACCGGATCTCAGCCAAATCTGGACTTTTAGCCACATCTCATTCAAAGTTGCCAAAAAAGATTGCCATTTTCGCTTCGGGTAATGGGAGCAATGCCCAAAAAATCATTGATCATTTCAGGCAATCTAAAGAAATAGAGATTACCTGCATATTATATAATAAACAGACTGCAGGCGTAAAAGTGATTGCTGAAAAGGAAAATATCCAGGCCATTTTTCTTGAAAAGCAAGCTTTTTTTGAAACGGATCATTATATAACCCTTTTAAAAAAACTGGATATCAACCTGCTTGTACTGGCTGGTTTTCTTTGGAAAGTTCCGGATCGTTTTATCCAGGCTTTTCCCGGCGCCATTATAAATATACACCCGGCACTTTTGCCCGACTATGGTGGAAAAGGTATGTATGGTCACCGCGTACATGAAGCTGTTATCGCAAACAAGGAAGCCTTTAGCGGTATTACCATTCACTTTGTAGATGAACACTATGATAATGGCGATATTATTTTCCAGGCAAAATGCCCTGTTTTAGCGGATGATACGCCCGAAACATTGGCCCAAAGGATTCATTTACTGGAGCATGCTAATTACCCGCTGGTTATAGAAACCCTGTTGAAACAATCCTGACTTTAGTTTAGCTTTCACATATTCTTTTGTTACTTGCCTTCCACTTTGACCTTTACACCAAACATACAAAAGCTACTGATCTTTTTTTGCCTGTTGTTTTCTATCCAATGGGCCAATGGCCAGTTTAAATTAAAAGGAACAGTTTATGACAGCTCCCGGACCGTTCCCGTACAATCGGTTTCGGTTCAATCAACCGGTGGACGGGGAACAATAACCAACGGATTTGGTAAATACGAGATCACTGTTTCAGAAACGGACTCAGTATGGTTCTCCTATTTAAATAAACCGACTATTAAATTCCCGGTGGCTAAGATCATGGATGCTACCCGGTTTGATATTGCGCTTCCCATGAATATGGAAATATTGAGAGAGATAACGATCCGTCCAAGAAATTATCGGCTGGATTCGATCCAAAACCGGCAGGATTATGCCAAAGCTTTTGAATTCCAGAGACCAAATATCGGCACCATGACCAGCATCGGGCCAATGGGTGCCGGGATTGATATAAATGAATTGATCCGGGTTTTCCAGTTCCGCAAAAACAACAGTATGATGCGGTTCAAAGAAAGATTGCTGACACAGGAAAGAGAAAAATACATTGACCACCGTTTTAATAAAGCACTGGTTAGAAGATTGACCCAACTGGATAGTGCGGACCTGGAATTGTTTATGAGGTTGTTCAGGCCACCTTTTGAATTTACGGTAGCCAGTACGGATTTCCAGTTTCAGACCTATATTAAAGATTCTTATGAAGTATTTTTGAGAGAATACATTCGCCAGCGAAAAAG
>CAMPGG010000006.1 GCA_946885335.1 uncultured Chitinophagaceae bacterium | reverse complement strand
CAATTATATAAACACATGAAAAATAAGAAAATAAATAATCCCGGTTCAATTACAATCTTGTTTTTGTGCGTTGTAATGATATCCATTTCCTGTAATAAATATTTACCTGAGGATAGAGAAACGGTTGGAGCAGATTCACAATTTACTGTAGATATGTATCAACCTGTATTGGGTCGTACAACTTTCTTTACGGATAATTTTTTTAAGGGAAGTACTTCTTTCCCCGCATCATTTAAAATAGTTAACCCGCGCAGAAGAAACGGTGAGCCTGCAAATGAATTAACGGATGTATTTCCTGTAAAGGTTTGGAAAAAAGCCTACGATGGTAATGAAAAATCACTTGCTGAAATTGAAGGCAAACGTGAAATACAAAATCGTCCTCTATTTGAAATGAGCCCACACACCGGTGCGCTTACTATGTGGGCAGAAGCCCGGTCTGCATATATCAGGTCTCAACCCGATTCAGGTTATTTATTTGATATTGAATTATCCAATTCAGGGGGCCGGCGATATTATCGTAATATGAAACTGATGCCTTTGAGAGAAAGGCCATATGAACCTTCTAATTACAATCCGGTAAGTGGACAACCACTTTCCAATGGAGTTTTTCCTTCTGTCGTTTCAAATATCAAAGGTGTTGCAACTAACCGTTACCTGTCATTTTATGATGTAGATGTTTATATCCGCAAACTGGAGGGAACAGGTGTTACAGGTAATAGTATAACCTTCAAATTTTTAGATACACTTTTCAATCCAATTGATCCCGCACTTTTTTCCAATACGGACTGGCCAAACCTGGTGCATGGGTTTGATATGGACATGACCGCTACCGGTGTAACATATAACGTTGCTTTCCCTGTTCCATTAGTGGAGTTGCCAACACGTTACACTACAGCGGATGGAAGGAGGTCGAAAGTGCAGTTTGGTTATTCAAGATTGGGATTTGGTGGAAGGAAAGAGGATGCCTTGTTAGGGTTGGATTTTGCAATATACGAGCCTGGATCATGGGAAATTGTTTTTGCATTCAAGAATGAAAACCCAAAGTTTACCAATGACTGATAAAAATAGTTGCTACAAAAAATATTAATTAAAACTGATTGAAATGAGATTTGCCTGTTGCATTATTGTTCTTGCTTTACTTACAACTTTTGGGTCTGAAAGTTTTGCGCAAACCAACATAACGATTAGTGGAGTGGTTAAAGAAAAAGATGCCGGAGTTGGAAAACCTGGCGTAACCATTTCTGTCGGTAAGCCACCAAAACCAATAGGGTATTCAGATAGTGAAGGCCGGTTTAGTGTTGTTGTACCTGTGGGCTCTGAGCTGATATTTTCTTTTGTAGGATTTATACCGGTTAATAAAACAGTTACTGCAAGTGCAACATCATTAGAAATAACGATCGAAGCCAGTCAAAATTCCATGCAGGAAGTGGTTGTTC
Organism: uncultured Chitinophagaceae bacterium; assembly: GCA_946885335.1. Next base: position 27,097 of record CAMPGG010000006.1, on the reverse strand, counting down.
AGGGCTTCAAATCTAAAACCCGTGAAACATCTTCCGGCTCCAGTACCGTTATCAGCGGAAGGGCTGTACAGAATGTGCCTGTTTCCAATGTTGTAGAATTATTGCAGGGGAAAGTGGCTGGATTGAATGTGCAAAATAATACAGGTTCACCAGGTTCAATGGGTACCATTCAACTCAGGGGACTTTCAAGTAACAACATTAGTGCGGACGGATTTTTAACACCTACCTCACCATTATTTGTAATAGATGGTGTGCCGGTAGATGTGAATACGAATTATGAATATGGCTTCCAGGGAGGTGGCCCGGGTATTAGTCCATTGGCATTGATACCACCTGAAGATATTGAACAATTTGATGTATTGCGGGATGCTGCCGCTACTTCGCAATACGGCTCCCGTGCCGCATATGGTGTTATCATCATCACAACAAAACGTGGTCAATCCAAAGTTCCTATTATACAGTATTCATCTAATTTTTTTATGAAAACACCGCCGCGGTTAAGAGAAATTGTCGGTGGCAGGGAAGAAAGACTGAACAGGATAAAAGCCATTCTTGATTATGATACTTCTATTTTATCATCACAGGCTTTAATTAACCAAACGCCATTTTTATCGGATAGTCTTAATCCCTATTATAATAACGCCACCAACTGGCAGGATTATTATTTCCGCAATACATTCAACCAGCAACATAATCTTAGCATTTATGGTGGAGACAGAACCTTTAATTATAAAACAAATCTGAACTACTATAAGGAAGATGGTATTGTTGAAAATACAGGCTTCAAAAGATACTCATTAAGTATGAATGCCCTGTACCAGCCGTCTGATGCTTTCAGAATGGTTGTAAACCTTTCCGGTTCATTGGGTCAAAAACAAAATGGAAGTGGCGTAGGGTTGGTGCAAACTGGAGTTGCAGCCGGCTCTTCAACATCATCTTTATTACCACCACCTTCACTGTTTTCTGAAAACAACAGCGCCCTGGCTACAGCCAGCATCATCAATAATAATAAAACAACCAACATCGCATCCAGCCTGGATATGCAATATGAACCTGTTTCAGGTATTCGTTTCGGAAACCTGTTAAGTTATAGTTTCAATTCCGGGACAGCAGACCGCTTTACACCATCGTTTCTTAAGGCAGGATCTTCTGAAGCATATAATTATAACGATAGAACTTATACATTATACAACCGGTCAACGATTAGCCTTGTTAAGACATTAAAGGATATACATAATTTTAGCGGGTATGTATTTAACGAGATCAACTCGTATGGTTTCAGGGCAAATGCTATCCTTTTAAATCAAACACCTAATGACCAGATACAAGGACCTTTAGGTTATAACTGGTCTGCCACCCGCGGAGGCACGCTCAATAATATTAATGATACCCGTCAGCATGGTTACGGTGCTTCATTTTCGTATAACTATGACCGTAAGTATATCCTGGATATTAGTTATCGCTTTGATGGACTTTCAACAAATGGACCATCGCAGGGATATTCTCAGAACCCCGCGGTAAGTGTTCGCTGGAATTTTAATAAAGAGAAATTTTTTGATAATGCAGGCTGGTTAACCTATGGATCTTTAAGGGGCAGTTGGGGTCGCAATATCAAACCTACCGGAAGCATTTTCGATGTATTTGGAAAATACCGTGTAGGTGATCAGTACAATAATAATCCTACGGTATATATTGACTATAATATCGTTCCCAATACCAACTTCTTACCAGAGACGCAAACGCAAACAAATGGCGGATTGGAATTTGGTTTATGGAATAATACCGTAGAAGCTACATTCGAAACTTATTACCGCTCCATTGATAACCAGGTAATGGATATTGCTCTTGCAGATATCAATGGATTTAAAACGCTAAAAATTAATGCCAAAAGTTTGGTGAATTATGGGTTCGAGTGGTCAACAAACTTTCGTTTATTAAAACAAAGTAAAGCCTGGCAATGGAGTATATCTGTTAATGGCGGTTTAAACAAAGATGTTTTAACCAAATTGCCCAATGATTTAAGACAAATGACCGTTGGCATTAATGAAACGGTAAATGGTGTTACTACAAGTGTGCCCGTGGTATACAGGATAGGCCGTAACTCATTATCCAATCTTATGTTTCATACACAGGGCATCTATGCCAGCACAGCCGACGTTCCTGTAAATATTGCAACTGGCAAAAGACTGCAATTGGGAAGCGGAACAGGATATTATTTTCAGGGAGGCGATCCTCGCTGGACGGATATAAATGGTGATTACGTGATAGATGAGAACGATTTGTTACCAATAGGAAATCCGCAACCGCTGGTTACAGGTGGTATAGGCTCTCAGCTATCTTATAAGGGATTTCAATTGAACATCAATGTAACTTATACAATAGCAAGAGACCTTTTAAATACAGCATTGGCCGATGCACTAAAAAATTATACATCACCCACAAGCCTGAACGCTTTGTTGCCAATTGATAATTTTAATTATTGGAAACCTTCGCCTGGTGATAAAGGAACGGGTACCGCAAATGCACAATATCCAAACCCTTACGATTTTAGAAGAGCTGGAACCTTAATGCCTTTCCGCACTAATCAAACACTATTCCTGGAGGATGGCACTTATTGGAAAATAAATAATATGGTGCTGCTGTATAATGTTAACCGGGATGTTTTAAAACGATTTGGTATGACATCGTGCCGGCTTAGTTTATCAGCCAATAACGTATATACGTTTTCAAATTACAGTGGTCCTGATCCTGAGTTGGTAACAGGGCTTGGACGTGATAATTCGGGTGGTTATCCTAATGCACGCAGTTATGCAGTGGGGGTAAATATCCAGTTTTAATTAATTGAGCTTAAATAAAAAATCATGAAACGTGTAGTTTATATATCCATTTTGGTGATGTTGCTAACGGGAAGCAGCAGTTGTAAAAAATACTTAAGCCTTGATCCACCAAACGATCTTTCCGGAAATAATTTTTGGAAAACGAAGGCGGATGTGGAAAATTTTACAAATGGCATGTATGAATTATTCCGTAAGTCCATGTCACGCCCCGACATGAAGGCGCCACCAAGTGTTTCTTCTGCCAATGAATTTGCTTTTCTGCCTTTTTCAGGCGATCTGCGGGGTGCACCGATCTATGAAAATCCTGTAGGCTTTGTAAGATATTATTTTGGCGCACTGGCAAATAACGACATCCGTCTTTTACTGAATCCCAATCCCCCCAGTCGGCCTCCATACAATTGGTACAATGTTTTTCAGTTTGAACGCTTTACAGAATGGGATCGTTTTTACCAGGTAATAGCCGCTGCTAACATTGCATACGACAGGATAGATGATGTAACCGATGCCTCACTTACCGAAGCGGATAAAAAAAGGTATAAAGCCGAAGCAGTTTTCCTGCGTTCTATCTGTTATTTTTTAATGGTTCGCCAGTTTGGGGATGTTCCTTATTACACCGATGCATATCATACCGATCCTTTAAAAAGAATGCCTATGGTAGATGTGTTGAAGAATTGTGTGGCTGATTTGAAAGCGGTAAAAAATGACCTGCCATGGACCTATGAGGACCCGGTTTTTGTTTCCGTCAGGGCAATGAAGGGATCTTCTCTTGCTTTGTTAATGCATCTGAATATGTGGCTTGCTTCTTTTGATGCAGGTAATGACAAGGTATATTATGAAGAAGTAGATAAGTTAGGCGATGAATTGCAAAATGAAAATGGCGGTGCATACCATTTGTTGCCATTGGAAAATTCAGGTGAAATATTCAAAGGAAGATCCAAAGAAGGTCTTTTTGAAGTGCCGCAAAATGCAAACTATGGAGAATCTTTTGGATGGTCTTCCATCCATGATTTTGTGGCCTATAGCCTGCCTGGCATGGGAACAAGAACTTCACAGATGTATTGGGATCCTAAATTTATTGAAGTGTTGTATCCCAATGGCCAGCCCGATAAAAGAAGTACCATATGGTTTGATCCGGCCACGCTAAGAACCTATGGTAATGATCCAAGAACATTCCGCATGCGTAAATTTTTAATTAGTTCCGATCCCAATGCAATAGATGGTTTTGGGTTTGATGCCAGCCAGACCATATTCAGGTTAACCGATGCCATTTTATTACAGGCCGAAGCGCTTGCAGAATTAGGCAACGATAGTAAGGCACAGCAAAAAGTTAATATAGTACGCGACAGGGCAGGTGCTCCTCCATTTACTGTTGTTGGTGAGGAACTGAAAAATGAAATATTTTTTGAACGATGCCGCGAATTAATTGGTGAAGGCCATTACTGGTATGATGTGGTTAGAACCCGTAGAATAATTGATCTCAATTATAAATTCGGTTATCACTGCTCGGTAGACCAATATAAAGCTGGAGCCTGGACATGGCCCATACACAGGTCTGCATTGATTAATAATCCAGGTATAACACTAAACACCTACTGGCAATAATTAATTAACCCGGTAGAAAATAAAGTATTCATCATGATATTAAGTAAAAGAATTTTCTCAGTCTGCATGTTGGTGGCGATTGTAATAATGACAGGCTGTCAAAAGAAAGATTATTTCACCAATACAGGAACTCATTCACCAAATTTCCAGGGCAATGTACTGGAATACCTGGAATCGAAACCCCAATATTTTGATTCAATAACAAAAATAATCAGGCTTGCAGGCATGGAAGATATTTTCAGGAATGAAGACATTACCTTTTTTGCACCGTCCGATTCCAGTGTAAAAAGTACGATCAAGGATTTGAACTTCCGTTTAAATTCCCAGGGCAAGCGCCTGGTGTATCGTTTAGAACAGATCAAACCCGAAGTATGGCGTACACAATTATCCCGTTACCTGTTCAAGGGAAAAAAATCAATGAACGATTTCCCGCAATTAGATCCAAACAACTTGTCAGCGTATCCGGGTCAGATATATGCTTCATATGATGGGGATATTATGAATGTAGGTGTTTTTTATAATGATGCGGGTAGCGTACAATATGCCGGTTACAGGCAATTAATGCTGTCATTTATTCCATCGGCTACAACGCCAAGAGATTATAACAGCTGGTATTCTGTTAGAGTGGCATCAGTTAATGTAGCACCCACAAATGGATTTGTACATGTACTGAATTATCCATTTCATTATTTCGGATTTGAGCCTAACCAATTTATTGAAAATGCAATTGCAAAAGGTATTGACTGACCAGGTTTTTAATGCAGCGAAACGTTTTTTTATCAATAGGGATTAAAAACACATAAAATGAGTCATGAAATAAATTGAAAACTAACTGGCATGTATAAAGGCAATTCCATGCCTGCCGACAGGCATGCATGTGACCATAAAAAATAATTTAAACACATGAAAATATTTAATAGACTGAAATTCGGAACTGTTTGGATGGGATGCTTCATGCTTGTAGTGGTTCTTTCCTGTACGAAAACGAAAATAGAACCCGTTGAAATTTATCCTGATCCACCCAAAGCTTTAGTGAAGTTTTTAGATGGAGCGCCTTCTCCTGCAATGGGAGCAGAAGGATCAGTAGTTACTTTCAATGTCAATGGATTGAAAGACATGCAGGGTAAATTTAAATTCTTCATCAATCAAACAGAAGCGGAAGTTGTATCTGCCGATGAAAATACAGTTAAAGTAAAAATACCACTCAATGCCAGTAGTGGTGGTTCTGCAGTGCTAATTAATAACGAGTATTATTTTGGTCCAAGTTTTACAGTAAAAGGTAAAGTTTCTGTTGATCCGCTTTTTAATCCGGATACATACCGCTCTAACGGTCCTATCCAGGGTATTTTTTTAAGGTCTGATGCAAGTACTTATATGATTTACGGATCATTTACCAATTACAAAGACCAGGCGAGTGCAACAAATACTATTTCAGGCATGGCTTTGCTGAACAGGGATGGCGATTACATTGCTGCCGCTTCACAATTAAAAATGGGGAAAGCTGGATTTAACGGACCTGTTCTTTCCGCTATACAAATGTCAAATGGTAAATACATGGTAGCAGGTTCATTTACCAAACATGATACGGTTACCAATATTTATAATACAACCCGGCTAAACGTGGATGGAACCGTGGAAACTATGGTGGTGGATGTTGTTAATCCTGACCCGGTGAATAATCCAAATGACGGGCATGCTGTAGTGCCGGCTTTTAATGGCGGCACCTTTGGTGCAATCAATAAGTTGTTTTACAATCCGGCAACAGGTTATACAACTGCAATAGGAAATTTCAACGCTCATGTAAGTACTTTTTATGAACGTTCTACTAAGAACGGTCCAAACCTGGATCTTGTAGAAGCAAGGCAGTTGATTAGGATGAATGAGAATGGTGCATTTGATTCCAGCTACAATTTTGACCGGACAACAAATAAAAGTTATGCTGGTGGCAATGGTTTTATTTATGATGCCCTGCAATTGCCTGGCGGTAACCTGATACTTGTCGGAAACTTTACTTCATTTAGCGGAACACCAACTAATTACATTACCAGCATCAATGAAACCGATGGATTGCCTGATCCCATGTTTAATAGTGGCGGATCTGGTGCCGATGGTGAAATTTCACGTATCACTTACAACAGCACAACAGGTAAAATTTTGCTTACCGGAAATTTTAAAAATTATAATGGTGAACCAGCAAATGGCATTGTCATGATCAATGCTGATGGTTCAAGGGATCCTTCTTTTAATTTCCGAGTTGTGGAAGGAGGTATACCAAATTTTGCAGGTCAACTGAAAAATGGAAAAATAATAGTGTCGGGTAGTTTTAATACTTACGATGGTATTGTTCGCCCGGGATTATTGGTATTAAATGCTGATGGAAGTTTGGCAAGCGGTTATAATAATACGGGTTTGTTCAGGGGAATGATAAACTCCTTTGTTGAAACCGTAACAGCTGGTGGTATTCCAGGAGTTATCCTGGTGGGCTCGTTTGATCGTTTCGACAATAAGGAAGTGGGTAACATAATAAAATTGAGAATTGAGAATTGATTTATATAAATATTCTGCAGAATGAAATGAACCAGAAAAATTTTCGATCAACTTATACTCCCGATAGCTATGGGGATGATGAAAATTTTTATGGTGAATTACATGTGGCCAAAAAACAATAAAATAAACACATGAAAAAAATGTTTTTTAATAATAGAAGGTTGTTTTCAGTTGTTGCTTTATCTCTTGTAGCTACTGCTGTTATGGTATCTTGTAACAAACCCTTCCCTGATACATTGACAAATGATTTCACACCAGGTGAAAATATAAATTCTAATGAACGTAAAGTACTCTTAATAGTAGTCGATGGGGCAGTAGGGGCTGAAGTTCAGGCCGCATTGCCGCCAACTCTAAATAGTCTTACTGATTTTTCTATTTACTCCTGGGAGGGTCTCAGCACTTATGTTAATAAACCTGTTACAAATGCCATGGGATGGTCTACTTTATTAACAGGGACAAACAGCAATAAACACAATGTTACTGGGGCTGATTTTGCTGCTAATAATTTTGCAACCTATCCAACATTATTTACAAGACTAAAACAGGAAAGACCCGATTTGCGCACAGCCGCTTTCACAGCTTCGCCCGAAGTGTTGGATAATTTATCAGCCGATGCAACAGAAAAAAAATCTTTTGCAGGTGATGATGCAGCCGTAAAAGAAGCTGTAAAAGAGGAGTTGGCTACAAAAAATTCCGCATTGGTCATGGCTCAGTTTAATGATGTGGATGCAGCCGGCCAGGCAAGTTCTTATGACATCGGTTCCACCGTATACAAAAACGCCATCTTAAGAGTGGATGCCTACATAGGTGAAATACTATCGGCTATGCGTGACCGCCCTTCCTTCGATAATGAAAACTGGATGGTGCTCATTACTTCCAATAAAGGAAGTAATACTGAATATATTCCATCAGGTGCTGCTCAATGGTCTGCATTTATGGACACACGCCACAATACTTTTTTCTTTAGCTATAATCCAAGATTTAAAAGCACAAATCCAACCAAACCCGGATCATTTATCCCTTATATGGGTACATCTCCTTATTATAATGGAACGCAGTCAAATAGCAGGAGAGCAAAAGCATTAGATGGAGGAACTACTTATGATATAGGCAGTACTGGCAGCTATACCATTCAGTGTAAGGTTAAAATTCCTGCGGGTAATTATTATTATCCTGCATTCTTATCAAAAAGAGCAAGTTTTACTGGTGGCGTTGTTGGATGGGTATTTTTTCTGGAAGCAAATTATTGGATGGTCAATTTTGGCCAGGCTGGGTTAGGAAACAGGCAGATAAGAGGTCATGCCATTTCGGATGGCCAATGGCATACACTTACTGTTGTTATTAAGCAGGAGGGAACAGCCAGGAATGTATACACCTATACTGATGGCGTTTTATATCCGGGTATTTCAGATGCTGCAAGAAATATTGCGAGTTATGGAAATCTCAACAGCCCACAACCTCTTACCGTGGGTAACCTGCCACCCGATAATACCACCGGTCTTGGAAACTATTTGGTAACGGATATCCGTATCTATAACGAAGCATTGTCCGATGCTTATATCGCCAATAATTATTGCAAGATAGATGTGGAGCCTGCCGATCCATATATCAGCAACCTGCTGGGATTTTGGCCTTCCACAGAAGTAACTTCTAACAAAGAGATGCTGGATAAAAGTGGCAATGGGCATAACCTTACAATCGAATCATATAATCCCGGAAGCTTTAATGATATCACACCAGGTGTATGTCCTGCTGTTAGTGAATCAGTATATAAAACAGTACCGAATTCAGTTGATGTAGCTGTACAAATTTTTCAATGGTTAGGCATTGCTGTTCCTCCGGGTTGGAACCTCGATGGGAGAAACTGGATTCCAACTTATTCCGATTTGGGAGGATAAGCATGTAAAGTTTTGATGAGTGAAGTTCGGGTTGTGTATTTAAAAATAAGTCGTTTAAAAAATTATAATAATGAATACTGTTGTGCTGATAAAAAGAATAAGCATCTTCCTATTAATCACTGCGTTTGCTTTTGCCTGCCGGAAAAAGTATGCTTACGATTTTGAAGACGGCTTTCCAAATGATGGGGCTTCTACACCTTCCGTAACGGTGGACACCAATATCAAAAATATCGATGTCTCCAAGTATGCCCAGGCAAGGATTTTCCCGGGCCTGGTGTGCAGTACTGAACCAAGGTTAACTGTTCAACTTGCAATGGATCTTAACTACAATTTTGTAGAAGATGATTTACGTATCAGCGTACCGCCACAACCGCAGTTTAGTACCGGTCTATATGCAGCGCCGGGTGAATTAGTAATAATTGATGTGCCTTTTGGAGACTATTCACTTTCTGTTCAGGTTGGTGCATGGACAGATAATTTAAGCAGCATTCAAAATCCACCCCGTGACCCGGTAATTTATTTGAAATCTCAGTTAGCGCCCGGCCGAAATTATATCCGCAATCTTTATGGAGGTCATATCTATATTTACGCTGGCAGACCCATAACCACTCCCGTCAATCTTGTTTTTACCAATGTATTAAAATCACCTGATTTTATCCTGGGACAAACATCAAATGAAGAATGGCAGGCAGCCATCCGGAACTCATGTGTTCCTTTCCTGGAGCTACGCAGCAAGAATATGATTTTTGTTGTGCCGAGAGAATATTGTGTTACTAAACCCATTGCCGATCCTACCGCCTTAATGACAGAATGGGATAACGCCATCAATCTTGATTTTTATAAATGGGAAGGCCTTGAGGAGAACCCTGTTGAAGATATTGATAGGGCACCATTATTACCCTGGCGCATTGTTCAGGATATCAGACCTGTTGTAGGATATGGACATAGTGGTTTTCCTATTGTTACATTTAATGATTTTGGCTGGTTTGATGAATTTACCAATATCAACCAGATAAGAGGTGGTGGCTGTTGGGGTACATTTCATGAATTAGGACACAATAACCAGCAAACCCGTTATTGGAGCTGGTCAACTTTGGGAGAAACAACCTGTAACTTGTTTTCTTTTAAAGTAGCACACAGGCAAGAAGCAGTAAGTCCAACTGCATGGCCACCATCACATCCGGCTTTACCTGACATGTTTCCAAAAGCACTGGCTTTTGCATTAGATGGCAATGCGGCTAAAAATTTTGATGGCGCCGATCCGCGTATAAACGATCCGTTTGCACGACTGACCCCTTTCATCCAGATTTTTGATAAAGTTCCGGCAGGAATGAATTATGATGGCTGGGGATTTATGACCGAGTTATATAAAAAAGCAAGAAGGGCTACCCGTATTTCCTTAAGCGACCAGGATAAAAGGGATTTTGTTTATGAAACACTTTGTGATTACACACAAAAAGACTGGATCTTCTTTTTTAAAGCCTGGGGAATAAATATCAGCAATATTTCCAGTGGGAAAATGGCAGCGAAATACCCGGTTATGAACCAAAAAATTTGGGAGTATAACCCGCTAACCCGTACGGGAGGAAACACTACTTTCAATCCCGATCCATTTGATAAAACAAATTGGACCGTTTCTTCATTCAGCTCGCAGGAAGCTGGAGGTGAAGGCCCCGTAAATGGTTATGCATCTGCCATTATTGATGGCGATGTCAATACCTTCTGGCATTCTCAGTGGTCAGGAGGTACAGGAACCGCGCCTCACAGGCTGGTGGTTGATATGGGCCGGTCATTATCAATACATGGTTTTGTATTTTCTCAACGACAATCCCTTACAAGAAATATCAAAAATCTGAAAGTAGAAACATCTAATGATGGAATTACCTGGACCGCAGTAGCTGGAAGTCCCTTTTCGCTGGCGCAAATAAAAAATCCACAAACCCGGGGTTTGCCTGCCAGCATATCCTGCAGGTTCTTCCGCATGGAAATTACTTCCAATTCCGATGTTTATGATGGAAGCACTTTTGCGGCTTTGGGTGAAGTAGATGTTTTAAAAGAACCTGATCCATATTTTAAAGGTAATTGGGCAATTACTGCCAGTTCGCAGGAGGCTGGTGGTGAAGGTCCAGTCAATGGTTATGCAGCAGCAGCAATTGATGGAAAGGATAATACCTTCTGGCATTCCCAATGGTCGGGTGGTACCGGCATGCCTCCGCACATACTGACTATCGATATGGGTAAATCGTTACCAATTGACGGGTTTGTAATTACGCAGCGTCAATCACTTTCAAGGAATATAAAAAACATGGTAATAGAAACCAGTCCGGATGGAATAACCTGGTCAGCAGTAGCCGGTAGTCCATTTACATTTACGCAAACTGCTCCACCACAGGCAAAATTATTACCAGGTGAAATTACCACCCGGTATTTCCGGCTGAAAGTAGAATCCAATGCAGATGTTTTTGATGGAAGTAATAATGCTGCTTTGGCCGAAGTAAATGTTTCTCACCGGTAATGGCGTTTGGAAATTTTAAGCAAAATTATTTCACTTAATGATTCCCGTTATACGAGGACATTTTGACCAAAAAAATAAAAGAATATGAAATGAGCCATAAGCTTTCGCAAACCAACCTGGATAATTATTTGGCGAATTCCATATGACCCAAAAAATAAAAATAGACATATGAAAATAAACAAAATAGCTACAGGGATTTTCACGCTTTCGGTCATACTGCTGCTGATTGCGCCTTCCTGTAAAAAATATGCTGACATTCCACCTTTTTTTGAAGAAAATGAGGATACCGTTAGTACCGTTACCCGTAAAGTTTTAATAATAGGAATTGATGGTGGTGTTGGCAGTGAATATAAAACCATAGCTCCACCGGTACTTACCAGTTTGCAGGAACATAGCAAGTTTAGCTGGGAGGGGATCTCTGATGAATCAACAACCGATGCGGCATCCTGGAAAACCTTAATGAGTGGCATATCCTATTCAAGGCACCAGATACAGGACAGCTTATTTGTATTCAGCCAGCCTTCAGGTGGTTCTCAGCATGTGGCTCCGTCTTCATTTCCCTCTTTTTTCAGTTATATCCTGGGTTCTGCAAAAAGTGATTTACAAACTTCTTTTATCACTTCCTGGCCAACCCTGCTGAACAGGCTTGTGCCCGAAGTGGAAGATAAAACGCTGGCAGCATCCGATGCCGCTGTAAAAGATTCCGCTATAGTTCGCCTGAAAAATGTGAAGTCTGACCTGGTGGTTGTTCATTTTAACAGTGTGGCCATTGCCGGAAAGGAACATGGCTTTTCAGCAGGTTCTGCAGGTTATAAAGATGCAGTTTTGAAAGTGGATGGTTATGTAGGCGAATTGATGAACACATTAAAAGCCAGGCCTGAATACAATAAAAATGAAGAGTGGTTAGTGATCATTACATCCACACATGGTGGTGAAGGAAATTCTTATGGCGGACCATCCGAAAAAGAAACCAATACTTTTTCTTTTTATTACAATGAGAGGATGAAGAAGACGGAACTCATTAAAGGTGGCGTTTTTTCTGGTGTGCAAATAAAAGGCAGGGATGGAGCTACTATAAAAGCAGAAGTATTGAATGATGGCGGTATGTATGATGCCGGTACGGGAGAGCAAACCATCCAGGTAAAAATAAAAGGGTCCGGACCCGGAGCATATCCGCACTTTATATCAAAGACGGAACGATGGCCTTCAACTCCAGGTTGGTCCATGTTCACCAGTGGATCAAGCTGGGCTATCTCTGTGCGGTCTGAAACCAGTGGTGAAAGACGCATCCAGGCTACAACACCAAATGTTTTTGATAATCAATGGCACACGTTAACCGTAGTTATTTATGATAGTGCCGGTAGCAGGTGGGTAAAACGTTTTACTGATGCAACAAGAATTGCGGATAATATGGGAACTGTTAATTTGGGTTCCTCATTTGGAAACATTTCTTCCCCTGCGCCATTAATGCTTGGATGGGGTTCCGATCCGGGAATGGGAGCTGTTACCTTTTTTAGTGCAGATGCGGCCATATTCAATACTGCATTAACTGATGATGAAATAAGGAGCAACCTTTGCCTGAAAGAAATAAATCAACATCCAAAATATAACAACCTGATTGGCTACTGGCCAGGTAATGATGGTTTTGGTGCCCGCTTTAAAAATAAGATAGCAGGTAACAAAGATTTTATACTAAAGGGCAGTTATCAATGGACAGGCGTTTCGGAACTCCCATGTACAACAATACCCAATACAACACCTAATACAACCAGTGTTTTTATTAAAGGAGTGGATTTGGCGCCTACTGTTTTCTACTGGCTGCGCATACCAACTTCAACTTCATGGGGTTTTGAAGGCAGTACATGGCTATCTCAATACGAAACAGAATTTGTAAAACTATAATCAACCCATCCGAATTATTACAAAAAAGATCGTCGATTCATTGAATGAAATAATATCCATTCATGAAAAAAACTGTAACTGATCTTTTAGAAAACCTGGAGCTGGAATAAAGCTCTAAAAAAAATTATCATCAATGAAAAATACAAGCTTAGTTCTGTTGTTCCTGTTATTTTTATTGCATACAAATGCACAAACTACCAATGACACGATACGACCTTCGCAAACCGAAATAGTAACGGCAATTCGTAAATCCAGCTTCAATAACGACAATCAATGCCCGGAACGCAGACAGGGCGGCGATCCACGGATGGTCAATGGCTACCAGGTATTCAATGGTTCAATGGACGGAAACCGGCAGGTAGATCCACAGGTAGCCGTGGGCGGTGGTTATGTATTGGAAGGATCAAACAGTGGATTAATTATTTATGATAAGAAGGGCAACTTTATACAAGGTGTTTCTCAAAAATGTTTCAACAACGGCATAGACCCCAAGATGTTCTTTGACATTCACAACAAAGTATTTGTATTTGATTTGTGGTGGTATTACGATAAAGAAAAAACCAAACCTGTAAATATTGCTGTTTCTGAAACCAGCAATCCTACCGGTGCCTGGAATATTTATCCTGTTTCAAGAACGGAAGAGGTTGATGGCGGCGGCATCGGTTACAGTAAGAAATGGATCGGTTATTCTTATCCGGGTGGTGAAGAAAATACGTTTATTATGAGAATGGCTGATGCCATTGCAGGCAAACCGGCTACCATTTATCATTTTAAAGGTAGCCTGGGACATCCTGTATTTATGCAGGACAACATAGAGGATCTGTATTTTTTTGCTATTGAAAAAGGTCATTTTGTTATTCGTAAAGTTTCGGAAGATGCGAATGGCCAGCCATATTGCCTGGTAGTTTCAAAAAAGCCACACGAATTAAAATATATTGATTATCCGCCGCAATCTCCTCAAAAAGGAACGGAGCAAAAAGTATCAAGCGGAGATCGTAATCCAAAAAATCTTGTATATCAAAGTGGAAGTATTTGGTTTTCGCAAGCTGTAAAATGTGAAGGACGTTCTGCAGTTCAATGGCACCAAATAAATGCGAAAAACGGCCATATTCAACAAACAGGATTAATTAAAAGCGATACCACAAATTATATTCAAACAACCATAGCAGTTAATAAAAAGAATGATGTGCTGATTGGTTTCCAGGAAGTAAATGGTAATTCGTTTATCAGCCCTCGGTTTTCATTTAGAATGGCTAAAGATGCACCGGGAACTACACGGAAAATAATCAGCGTTGGAGAAGGCGTTGGAGCCACAGATGGCGTAGCATGGGGAGATTATAGCGGCAGCATCATTGACGGTGATAACCTGTTGGATCTATGGACCATTCAAAGCAAGGCCAATATCAGGGGCAGGGCAGAATCGGTAATCATAAAAGTTCCTTTCAGGAAATAATTATTACTTCTGCCAGTTTGTTATGAAAGTAAACAGGTCACAGCGTGCATATTTTCAGGCAACCGTTTGCACACCATTAAATCACTTTCTCTGTCTATATTGACCATTGAAATTTTTAAAAAATAATTAATACTCATGTCATCAAACCGTAGAAATTTTTTAAGGAACATCGCCCTGGGTGGCGGAGCCATAGCTACAGGTATTCCATCTTTTAATGGGTTGCTTGCAAAGGATCATATTGACGATATCTTGGATCATCCATCAAAAAATTTATTACCTCCGGGCAAAGGAAATATGTGTGGATATGGAGCACCAAAAATTGACAAGGTCCGTATTGGTTTTATTGGCCTGGGCATGCGTGGCCCGGGTGCTGTGGAAAGAATGAGCCATATTGAAAACGTAGAAATAAAAGCGCTTTGCGATAAGTTTCCGGACCGTGCTGCAAAGGCACAAAAAATCTTACAAAAAGCGGGTTTACCTCCTGCAAAAGAATACAGTGGTAATGATGGTTGGAAAGCCATGTGCGAAAGCCCTGATATTGATCTTGTTTACATCTGTACTCCCTGGTCGTTGCACACACCAATGGCGGTATATGCTATGAAAAGTGGAAAGCATGCAGCGGTTGAAGTTCCTGCAGCTGTTACGATCGATGAATGCTGGCAACTGGTTGAAACTTCAGAAAAAACACGTAAGCACTGCATGATGCTGGAAAATTGTTGCTATGATTTTTTTGAATTGCTCACATTGAATATGGCAAGGCAGGGTGTGTTGGGCGAAGTGATACATGCAGAAGGCGCTTACATACATGACCTGGTTGATTTGAACTTTAATAAAAATGGCTACGCCGATATGTGGCGGTTAAAAGAAAATAGAGACCGTAATGGAAACCTGTATGCAACACATGGATTAGGTCCCATTGCGCAGTGTTTGAACATCAACCGCGGAGACCAGTTCGATCATTTAACCAGCATGAGTACAAACGATTTTCAAATGTCAGCAAAAGCCGAAGAATTGGCGGCAAAAGATCCTTTTTATAACCAGTTTAAAGACAACAGCTACAGGGGCAATATGAATACAACGTTGATCCGTACACTAAAAGGAAAAACGATCATGCTGCAGCACGATGTTACCAGTCCCCGCCCATATTCACGCATTCACCTGGTGAGTGGTACAAAAGGGATAGCCAGGAAATGGCCCAATCCACAACGCATTGCCTTTGGACATGGCTGGATTAAACAGGATGAAATGAAAAAATTGGAAGAAAAATACACCCCGGAAATTGTAAAACGCATTGGTGAAATGGCAAAGAAAGTAGGTGGCCATGGCGGTATGGACTTTATGATGGACTGGCGGTTAATAGATTGCTTGCGCAATGGTTTGCCTTTAGACCAGGATGTGTATGATGCTGCTTTATGGAGCGCTGTTTCTCCATTGGGTGAAAAAAGTGTAGCTAAAAAATCAAGGTCTGTCGATGTGCCGGATTTCACCAGGGGCGCCTGGAAAAATAATAAGCCGGTTACTTTAACACTCGAAGGAGGTGGAACAACTGGTGTAAGAAATGCAAAAGCCGTATCGGAGTCAGGCCAGTTGAATGTTCAATAAATGATGAGCATGATTCAGGATGTGCCTGGTTTCAAAATAGTGCTTTGAAGGAGAATTATTAATAATAACGGAAATGAATCTTACCTTTTTTACAATTAAGTTTTCTGTATGACCAGGCTTTTTTTTTGACAATAATATTTAATCTTAAATGCACAAAACCCGCTAACAGAATATTTTCATGTACACTCATTTTTTTAATTGGTGCAGATCTGTTTCTTTTTTTTTAATTGCCTGCATTTTTTCGACAACCACTATTGCACAGCAACCAAATATCATTTTCATTTTAGCTGATGATCTTGGATATGGGGACCTGGGTTGTTATGGTCAGGAGTTGATCAAAACCCCCAATATTGATCAAATGGCAAGGCAGGGAATAAGATTTACAAATTTCTATGCGGGTAGTACGGTTTGCGCACCTTCAAGAGCCAGTTTAATGACGGGTCAGCACACCGGTCATGTTTCTATCAGGGGTAACGGGGAACTGCCATTGTCTTCAACAGATAGCATTCTGCCACAGGTTTTGAAACAGAAAGGATATATCAATGGCATGGCAGGCAAATGGGGTCTGGGACTTGAAGGCAGTTCCGGTGTTCCTGAAAATAAAGGTTGGGATTTTTTTGCAGGCCATCTTCATCATGTTGAAGGTCATTTTCAAAAGCCGGATTCAGCCTGGCAATTCGTAAATAAAAAATCCACAAGAATAAAAATTCCGGATGGCATGTATGCCAATGAATGGTTTAATCAATCTGCTTTAACTTTTATTGAAACCTATAAGCAACAACCTTTCTTTCTGTATGTTTCCTATACGTTGCCACATGCGGAATTGGTGGTGCCTCAAAAATATATGCAGCAATACCTGAATGCAGATGGCAGCAGTAAATTTTCCCCTGAAACACCACAACCTGCAGGCAGGCATTATGGTCCGCAACCAAATCCAAAAGCGGCTTATGCAGCAATGATCACGCAAATGGATGATTATGTGGGCAGCATCTTAGCGTTGTTAAAAAAGTTGAACCTGGAGGAAAATACACTGGTAATTTTTGCAAGTGATAATGGTACACATACTGAAGGTGGTCGCACGATGACAGATGCAATTAATTTTTTTAAAAGCAGTGGCCCGCTCAAAGGAACAAAACGTGATTTATATGAAGGGGGCATTCGTATACCTTTTATTGCATACTGGAAAGGACGTGTGCCTGCGAATGTGGAATCGGATTTTGCAGGTTCTTTTTGGGATCTGTTACCAACCATTGCGGAAATAACAAATACACAATCACCCGTGTCTGATGGTATTTCTTTTTTGCCTGCATTATTCAATAAAAAGCAACCTCAAAGACGAAATGCTTTGTATTGGGAGTTTTATGAAAATGGTTTTAAACAGGCAGTCAGGAAAGATCATTGGAAGGCTATCCGTTTTTATAAAGGCACCAAAGCGATGCGTACAGAATTGTATGATTTGAAAAAAGATGTCGGGGAAAATAATGATCTCTCATCAAAACATCCCCGTAGAGTAAAAAAAATGGAAAAATTAATGAACAAAGAAAGGCAGCCATCTGACCATACTTTGTTTCAAATAAAATAAAGAAGTAATTGAATTTGTAAACCCGGGATTTTATGAAAATAAATCTAAGAACTATGGATGTCTGTAAGGCTGTTGTAAATAACAAAGTGAATTGTGGCGGGTAAAATTAATTATCGAAAATAAAAATAATGATGACACAGTCAGTTTTACCGGCTTTTGGTTTGCAGGATGATTCAATAAAGGTTGAACCGTTTGGTAGTGGACTTATAAATAATACCTGGAAAGTGATGTTGAAGGATAAAGAATATATTCTTCAGCGTATAAATCAAATTGTTTTTCCGGAACCTGGGAATATTGCTTACAATATTAAATTGATAGCCCATTATCTTAAAGATCATTACCCGGATTATTGTTTTGTAAATGCGTTGACATCCATTGATGGGAATGAAATGGTTTATCAAAAAGATAATGGTTTTTTCCGGATGTTTCAGTTTGTTAAAGGCTCGCATTCTAAAGATGTTGTTGAAACAGCCTCACAGGCATACGAAGCGGCGGTTCAGTTTGGACGGTTTACGCAGTTGCTATCGGGATTTGATGTGAATCAGCTTCGTGTTACCATTCCATTTTTCCATGACCTTGGTTTGCGATATGACCAGTTTTTGGAAGCGCTTGAAAAAGGTAATCCGCAGCGTATCATTCAATCGGATTCCCTGATTAAAGAATTAAGCAGTTATGCCGATATCGTTACTGAATTTCAGAAAATAAAATCAGATCCTTTATTTAAATTAAGGGTTACACATCACGATACCAAGATCAGCAATGTACTGTTTGATGAAGACAATAAAGGCATATGTGTAATTGACCTGGATACGGTAATGCCCGGGTATTTTATCAGCGATGTAGGTGATATGATGCGTACCTACCTGTCACCTGTGAGCGAAGAAGAAAAAGACTTTGATAAAATCATTGTGCGGGAAGAAATGTATAAAGCCATAGTGCATGGCTATTATAGCGAAATGAAAAATGAATTGACTTCCACAGAGAAAAAATATTTTTTTTACGCTGGAAAGTTTATGATTTATATGCAGGCGCTCCGTTTTTTAACCGACCATCTGAATGATGATAAATATTATGGAGCAAGATATCCGGGACATAATTTTATGAGGGCTGGTAATCAAACAGTACTTTTAAAAAGGTTGGTTGAAAAAGAATCTTTGCTCCATAATGACATGGTATATATGTAAATTCAACCTTCTGCATTTATACTGTCTTAAACTGATAAAAGTCTGCCTTAAAACTTTTCAAAAGCCCTTTCGTATTCCTTCTTGCAATATTTTTTGTGCATCTGTGTCCTCGTATTGGTTTATCAAATCATTCAATTGCTTTTTGAGTTTGGCTGTTATCTTTTCGTAACCCTTTTGCCCATATACATTTTTCATTTCCGATGAATCTTTTTTCATATCAAAAAGTTCCCATCCATTTACTCTTGTATAAAAACGAATGAGTTTATACCGCCCCGTACTGATACCAAAATGTGGTGAAACGGAATGTTCACCGTTTTCGTAATAATGGTAATACATGGCTTTTCTTTCTTTTCCTTTCTTATTTGTGACCAATGGAAGAAAAGAAATACCCTGCATATCATTTGGAACTTTTACGCCTGCCGCAGTTAAAATGGTTGGTGCAATATCAAGGTTCATCAGCATGTTGTTATTAACCGTGCCTGGCTTAATCTTACCGGGATAGCGCATAACCATCGGCGTGCGGAAAGATTCTTCATACATAAAGCGTTTATCGAACCAACCGTGTTCGCCCATAAAAAATCCCTGGTCAGATACATAAATGACAATCGTATTATTCGTTAGATTATTTTTATCCAGGTAATCCAGCGTCCGTCCAATATTGCGGTCCAGCGATGTGGCTGTACTTAAATATTCCCGCATATATCGTTGATATTTCCATTCCGTTAATGCATTGCCGGACAAGTTTCTTGATTTGAGATCTGCTGCAATTGGTTTGTAGTATGCATCAAATTTTGCTTTTTGCATAGCATTCATCCTTATAATGCTGCCGTCTTTTATTTCGCCTTCAAACATTTTGAGGTCGTAACCCAGGATCATTGTTTTAGAAATGGTCATATCCTGAACGCGGGCCGCTTCCCTGCCGGCATAGTTATCATAAAAGTTCCGGGGCAATGAAAAATTTACACTATCAAATCTACCCATATCGGCGGTATCAGGTATCCAGGTACGATGAGTGGCTTTATGGCCTATCACCAGGCAAAAAGGTTTTGTTGTATCTCTTTTATTCAGCCACTCTTCTGATACATCTTCTATCACATTTGATACATAACCTTCTATTCTTTTTTTACTTCCATCCATCATCAAAAAATCGGGATTGTAATAACTGCCTTGTCCCGGTAATACTTGCCAGTATGAAAAGCCCTGTGGCTTTGTTTCTAAATGCCATTTACCAATCCAGGCGGTTTCATATCCGGCTTTGGTCAATTCTTTTATAAAGGTATTCTGTGAACCATCAAAGCTTGAATGTTCATTGTCTTTAAAACCATTCTTATGACTATACTTACCCGTTAAGATCACCGCACGACTGGGACCACAAATTGAATTTGTGACGTAGGACTTTTTAAACAGAACGCCTTCGTTTGCAATACGGTCAATGTTTGGCGTTTGCATCAGCTTACTTCCATAAGCGCTGATGGCTTGATAAGCATGATCATCGGAAACGATGATTACAATATTAGGTCTTTCCCGCGGTGACAGAACAGGTTGTGCATAGCAGGGAATAGCTGTTATTAAAATGAAGATGATGGTTAGTGTGTTTAAATATCTTTTCATTCCGGTTTTTTATCCGCTAAATTTATTGATTTGTTGCCTGAATCGTTCACCTCTTTATTAAAGTTTAGGCACTTGATGGCGCAATCGTTTGCACATAAGTGTAGCTGTTATATGTCTTATATTCAGTCTATAAGCCTGAAAGTTTTTGCAGAATATATTTTAATTAAAGAAGGTGATGAATAACATAAATTTCTCTGAATATTAGGTTTGTAATGTGTGTAAGTAGCCTTGTAAAATAAAACTCCTTATGGTGAACACTACGGGAACATTTTTTCTTGTGAGACCTGTAACTTGTATCATTAAATAATTCCAATGGCAATTATAAACCGGCATTGTTTTGCATTAGACCTGAAACCGGATGAAGAACTGATCGCAGCTTACGAGGAACATCATAAAAAAGTATGGCCATCCATCCTGGAAAGCATTCAGCAATCAGGCATTGAAAAGCTGGAGATATACCGCATAGAAAATCGCCTGTTCATGATCATGGATGTGAATGAATCTTTTTCATTTGAAAAGAAAAAGAAAATAGACGAAGCCAGTATGGATGTACAAGAATGGGAGAAACTGATGTGGAAATACCAGCAGGCTTTACCCGGAGCAAAGCCCGGCGAAAAATGGATACGGATGCAAAAAATATTTACACTTTAAATTAATTCCATGCCAGTAGATGTTCCTGTTATTCCTATACAAGAAAAATCAACGAAAGGCTCAAAATCCTGGCTGTTCCCGTTTATCCTGGTAACCTCTTTATTTTTCTTTTGGGGATTTGTACACAACCTTGATCCCATTTTAATTCCGCACCTGCGAAAGGCTTTCCGTTTAAGCGATCTGCAATCTTCATTCATTGATTCCGCTGTATTCATTGCCTATTTTGTGATGGCGCTGCCAGCAGGCTATGTAATGCGCCGCTATGGATACAAAGCAGGTATAGTTTGCGGTTTATTGTTATTTGCTTTGGGATGTTTCTTTTTTTTACCTGCAGCCAGCACACATCAATATGTTTTTTTTCTTGGAGCTTTATTTATCATAGCAAGCGGTTTAACATTTTTAGAAACTGCTGCCAATCCGTATATAACCATCATTGGTCCTTCGGAAACCAGTACACAACGCCTTAATTTTGCGCAATCATTTAATGGGTTGGCAGCAGTATTGGCACCTATCATTGGCGGACAAATGATATTATCCGGTAAAGAATTGACCGAGGCAGAATACAATGCTATGTCACCTGCAGCTTTGCAACAATATTTGCAGTCAGAAGCGGATAGCGTTAAACTCCCTTATTTAATTTTAGGCATTATCATATTATTAGTGGCCATTTTGTTTATCATTACAAAGCTGCCCGATAAAAAAGAAAATGAAGAAAAGGAAAGTGGAAACCCTTTTAGCGCATTAAAATACAGTCACCTCAGGTGGGCGGTGGTAGCGCAGTTTTTTTATGTAGGCGCCCAGGTTTGTGTGGGCAGTTTTTTTATTAAGATGGCAAGTACCGGGGCTGGGATGGATGAAAGAACGGCGGCAACTTATTTAGGACTTGGCTACGGGATTGCCTTTATGGGTGGACGATTTTTCGGAACGTTTTTAATGCGCTATATCAAGCCAGAAAAATTATTAGCCATATATGCATTCATCAATATCGCACTTTCAATCGTGGCTATTACTGCAAGTGGAATGATTACTGTTTACGCACTCATTGGTATTGCATTTTTCATGTCTATCATGTTTCCAACTATTTTTTCATTAGGTATAAAAGATCTTGGAAACGATACCAAACTGGCATCGAGTTTAATTGTAATGGCTATAGTAGGCGGGGCGCTGCTGCCGCCGGTATTGGGATATATTTCTGATTTAACAGGAAGCATACAAAATGGCTATATAGTTCCCCTGGTTTGTTTTATTGTAATATTGTGGTTTGGTTTAAAAGGACACCAGGTTGTGAGAAAGTAAAGTAAAAAGGTTAAAAATGAAAAAGTGAGACTAATGTTTTCGGCTTTTTTTATTTTTTGAATTTAAAGAATGAAAAGTAAATCCTGGTGTACTATTGATTATGAATTTGAAATTTAATTTTTTGAATTTGAAATATGTTTTCATTAAAAAATAAAAAGGCGGTGATTACCGGCGGTGGGAGCGGCATTGGTAAAGCAATAGCTTTATTGTTTGCACAGCAGGAGGCTGAGGTGCACATTATTGAAGTAAGTAAAGAAGCGGCAAAGTATGTTGTAGAAGAAATAACAACAAGCGGCGGAAAAGTTTTTTTTTATGCCTGCAATGTAGCCGTTCAAAAAGAAGTAATAGAAACGTTCACAAGTATTGGCAACATAGATATTTTAATAAACAATGCAGGCATTGCACATATTGGTAAAGCGGATACAACCAGTGAGGATGATTTTGACCGCGTAATGAAGGTTAATGTAAACGGGGTGTATAATTGTTTGCATGCTGCTATTCCGCATTTGAGGAAGTCTGGAGGCGGCGTTATCATTAACATGACTTCCATTGCAGCATTGGTGGGGCTGGCCGACAGGTTTGTGTACTCCACCGCCAAGGGTGCTGTTATGGCCATGACGTTAAGTGTTGCAAAAGATTATATTTCAGAGAACATTCGCTGCAACTCTATTTCGCCTGCCCGTGTGCATACACCTTTTGTTGATGGTTTTCTTAAAAACAATTATCCGGGTAAAGAAGAAGAAATGTTTGAGAAACTTTCAAAATCACAACCAATTGGTCGAATGGCAGAACCCAAAGAAATTGCGGCACTGGCTTTGTTTCTTTGCAGTGATGAAGCGGCCTTCATAACAGGTTGCGATTACCCCATTGATGGTGGGTTTGTAAAACTGAATAACTGATGAATGTTCTTTGTTATTTCCCCGCAAGTTTATGAAAGATATTGATCATCTCTTGTTTAAAATAACTTTTCGCTTATGAAACTGATCCGGTTTGGAGAACCCGAAAAAGAAAAACCAGGCGTTTGTGTTGAGAATATAAACTATGATGTGTCTGAATTCATACATGACTATGATGAAATGTTTTTCCAGGATGGAGGAATTACAAAGTTGTTTTCAATAGTAAATCAACATAAAAGCAACCTGCCCATTGTTAAGCAGGGTACAAGATTGGGAAGCCCGGTGGCACGGCCTTCAAAAATTATTTGCATTGGTTTAAATTATATCGATCATGCAAAAGAAACGGGTGCCGCGATTCCAGAAGAGCCGATTATTTTTTTTAAATCAACTACTGCTCTTTGCGGCCCTTATGATGACCTCATTATTCCAAAGAACAGCACAAAAACGGACTGGGAAGTTGAACTTGCTTTTGTTATCGGGAAAAAAGCAAGTTATGTGGATGAAAAAGATGCTATGGATTATGTAGCTGGTTATTGTTTGCACAATGATTATAGCGAAAGAGAATACCAGTTGGAACGAGGCGGGCAATGGGTGAAGGGGAAAAGCTGCGACAGTTTTGCGCCTGTAGGCCCTTACCTGGTAACTGCAGATGAAATAAAGGATGTTGATAATTTGCGCATGTGGCTTACAGTGAATGGTGAAAAATTCCAGGATAGCAATACATCAAACCTGATTTTTAAAATACCTTTCCTGGTGCATTATCTCAGCCAGTTTATGACGCTGTTGCCGGGTGATATCATCAGTACAGGAACCCCGAACGGTGTGGGGCTGGGGATTAAGCCAGAACCGGTTTATATTAAACCCGGAGATGTAATTGAATTGGAAATTGCAGGATTGGGAATAAGCAAACAAACAGCAAAAGCCTGGGAGAAGTAGATTGAAGATAGTTCCCTGTTGTATTAACTCCGCCGCAAATGCTCCATGTTAAGAGAAAGATGAAACGAGCGTGGCAAGAAAAGTTCCATAGTAGCAATGGCGGCGACAAACAAAAAAAGTAATATCGGGAAATATGGATTTACTATTAAAAAATAAGATCATTATAGTAACCGGTGGGGCCAAAGGCATTGGTTTGGGCATTTGCAAAGTGTTAGCAGCGGAGGGCGCCATTCCTTTTATCATTGGCAGAAATGAAGAAGATAATATACATGCAGTACAGGAAATTGAAGGGATAGGTGGAAATGCATTTCAAACGGTTGCGGAACTTACTGATCCTATTGCGTGTGAAAAAGCAGTGGATACGATCATTGAAAAAAGCAGGCGCATTGACGGACTGGTGAATAATGCAGGTGTTAACGATGGTGTGGGACTGGAACATGGAAATTATGAAGCCTTCTTAGCATCATTGCATAAAAATTTAATTCATTATTACCTGGTCGCACATTATGCATTACCTGAATTAAAAAAATCGAAAGGCGTAATCGTAAACATTGGTTCTAAAACCGCGGAAACCGGCCAGGGTAACACTTCCGCCTACGCTGCCTCCAATGGCGGACGAAATGCATTAACAAGAGAATGGGCGTTGGAACTATTGCCATACAACATCAGGGTAAATGCGGTTATTGTGGCGGAATCCTATACGCCATTGTATCAAAACTGGATCAATACTTTTGAAAACAAAGAAGAAAAATTGAAATCCATCACCGATAGAATTCCTTTGGGCAAACGCATGACAACGACCGAGGAAATCGCAAACATGGTTGCTTTTTTATTGTCCGAAAAATCAAGCCATACAACTGGGCAATTGATACACGTAGATGGTGGTTATGTGCATTTGGACCGGGCAATTGAGTAACTGTAATGGATAACCGAGATTGATCTGCAAAAATTAATAACATAATATTATCATCCTTGCCTTTGACTAAGAAAGCATTTTAAAATAAGCGAATGAAAAAAATTATCCTGTTTTTTTGTTATTTCGGCATCCTGAGTTTCCAAAGCAACGCACAACAAAAAATACCTGCTGACTCAATCAGGCAAAAAATGCAGTGGTTTGAAGATGCCAAGCTGGGCATATTTATTCACTGGGGCATGTACGCGGTAAATGGAGTTACAGAAAGCTGGAGTTTTCACAACAAAGAAATCAGTCATGCTGATTACATGAAACAGATGAAGGGTTTTACTGCTTCTGAATACAACCCTGAAGAGTGGGCTGCATTAATAAAAGAATCCGGTGCCCGGTATGCGGTTATTACAACGAAACATCATGATGGTTTAGCACTTTGGCCCACAAAACAATCGCATTACAGTGTAGTAAAAAACACGCCTGCAAAAAAAGATTTGTTGAAACCATTTTATGATGCGCTTGATAAACAAGGCATCAAACGTGGCGCTTATTTTTCATTGATTGACTGGAGTTATCCGGATTATCCCGGATTTTTAAAAGACAGCAACCGGTATAAAATTGAAAATGAACCGGCCAGGTGGAAACGTTTTCAACAATTTTTTCAATCCCAGATCCAGGAAGTGAATGCCAATTACAAACCAGACCTGTGGTGGTTCGATGGAGATTGGGAACACAGCGCTGCGGAATGGGAAAGTGAAAAAATCAGGGAAAATATTATGAAGCTTCATCCTTCGGCTATTATTAATGGCAGGCTGCAGGGTTATGGCGATTACGAAACACCGGAGCAAAATTTTCCGGTAACCCGCCCAAAATATAACTGGTGGGAACTTTGCATGACCATCAACAACAGTTGGGGGTATCAATCAAAAGATACATTTTACAAAACACCTTTTGAAGTAATCACCATTTTTGCAGACGTAATAAGTAATGGTGGAAATTTATTGCTGGATATTGGTCCCAAAGAAGATGGCAGCATCCCTTCAGAACAAATTCATGTTTTAAAAGAATTGGGCAAGTGGAATAAAAAACATGGTGAAGCTATATTTGGAACGCTGCCCGGCCTGCCTCATGGTCACTTCTATGGTCCAACGACTTTGTCTAAAGATTCAACTACATTATATCTTTTTTTACCTGGAGGTACCACCGGCAATGTCATGATAAAAGGGTTGGATAATACCATTAATTCTATACAGATTGTAGGAGATGAACAAATCATCGATCATAAAGTTGTTGGTAAAATTTCCTGGAGCCGGGTTCCGGGTTTGGTTTACATTGACGTTCCTGAAAAATACAAGGATCCTTATATGACGGTGCTGAAACTTAAACTGGATAAGCCGCTGAAGTTATACCGGGGGGTAGGGGGATTAAATTAAAAATTGAAATAGTAAAAATAAAAACGGAGTCATTTTAACATCAACATTTAATTGCAGATCGTTAATCTGTGTGGAATTTATTTGATTTTTCTGAGTGCAGCGCTTTTGTGTGCAGCTATATGATCGGATTTATCGCTTTTGATCTCGTATTGAGGATCCTCTTTGGAAGCATGATGTTTATATCCTTTATAGTCGAAATCAGAAGTATGAACTTTAATGATTTTTCCTGATACACGACCTGCTTC
>CAMPGG010000005.1 GCA_946885335.1 uncultured Chitinophagaceae bacterium | reverse complement strand
CATCAATAAAATCTATATGACTTTTGTGCAATTGGAATACCTGGTTGCGGTTGATACATACAGGCACTTTGCCCAGGCAGCTGAGCATTGTTTTGTTACCCAGCCTACGCTCAGTATGCAATTGAAAAAGCTTGAAGATGAACTGGGCGTATTGTTATTTGACAGGAGCAAGCAGCCGGTTATTCCAACAGAAGCAGGTATTGAGATCATTGCCCAGGCCAAAAAAATATTGGCAGAAAAATCTTTGATCGCAGACATTGTTCATTCACGCAAAGGGATGATTGCGGGAGAATTAAAATTGGGGATCATTCCAACACTTGCACCTTACCTGTTACCGTTATTTATACACCAGTTTATACGAAAATACAAGAATGTTAAACTGGTGGTAACTGAATTAACGACCGGCAATATCATTACCAGATTAAAAGATGGGCGATTGGATGCAGGGATCTTAGTTACGCCCTTGCAGGAGGCAGGTATTACTGAACATGTTTTGTTTTATGAGGAGATGATGGTTTATGCAAGTCCTCAAAATGATATGTATGGAAAGAAATATGTACTGGCAAAAGATATTGATCCCAATAAACTCTGGCTATTGGAAGAAGGGCATTGCTTCCGGTCCCAGATCATGAACTTATGCGAGTTGCAAAAGGAAAGTAAATCTATTCATCGTTTTGAATATGAAGCGGGAAGCATTGATACGTTGAGACGAATGGTGGATATCAGTGACGGTATCACCATCATCCCTGAAATAGCGACGATCAGTTTTACCAAAAAACAGGAACAGTGTTTACGCCATTTTAAATCTCCTATTCCCATGCGGGAAGTGAGTTTGGCAGTGCATCGTGATTTTGTAAAAAAGAGATTGGTTGATATTCTAACCAAAGAAATATTAAACGGTGTTCCGCAAAAGATCAAACAAAACAAGAGTAAAAGAGTAGTTCCGATATGATTAGTTCTTAAGCAGCGAATCTATCGCCTGTTGAAATTTCGGGTAGGTATGCAGGTTATTATGTTCTCCGTCCTTGAATGAGATTAAATTTACCTGTGGATGTTTATTTTTTATTTTTTTTGATTCGCTGTAAGGCACTGTCCAATCATCAGTGCCGTGTAAAAGTGTTACAGGAACATTTATTTTTTCAAAATAATCAGCAGTCTTCATTTCATACCTTAATAAAGAAGGATATATTGGGAATAAACGCCGGGCAAGAGATTGTGTACTGTAATAAGGTGTTTCCAGGATCAATTGCCTGCAATCCCGGATAGCGGCCAACTGGGAGGCAATCCCGGTACCAATGGATTTGCCATAAATAACAATACTGTCTGTTGAAAACCGGCTGCGGGCCATCTTGTATAATATTAACGCATCTGAATACAAGCGTTCTTCAGACATTTTGCCTGTTGTTTTTCCAAAGCCAGGGTAATCCAGCATCCAGACTTCGT
Source organism: uncultured Chitinophagaceae bacterium (assembly GCA_946885335.1). The sequence continues at coordinate 27,902 of CAMPGG010000005.1, read as the reverse complement.
AATGATTGCGGGTGAAATGATCGGCAAATGGCGCATAACGATTGATGTTACCTTTATTGCCATGAAAATAAAGGACAACGCCCTTATTCAATGAGTCCGGAACAGTAAATTGAATGATGCTTAAAATGGTTTCATTGTCTAGTGGAACATCAACCTGTTTAAAAGGTTTACTGAATTCGAACCGGTAATTGGCTGGTAACTTCTCCGGATGAAATAATAATTTTTCCTGGAAAAAATAAAGAGCAGCGCCAACCAGGATATAAATGACCAAAAATATTTTGAGGCCCTTTAAAAATTTTTTCGAAAAAAATCTTTTCATAACAGGCCGCAAAGATGAAATTAAAAAGGGACAAGTAAAAAACCTGTCCCTTTATCTTTAGTAAGTTCTGTTAAAATAACTTTTAACCTGGCTTAAAAGGTCCCTGTTTAACTCGCGGTAAATAGCATCCAGGATATCATCTTCATTTGGAACTTTCGGTTCTTTTTGATTAACCAATTGTTTATCGCTGTCAGATAGCGCTCTTTCATCACCAGTGTAACTTGCCATACTGGCTTCCCAGGTATGTATGCCTTTTACATTTTCTGACCATAAACTGCGACCTTCCATATCACGCATGGCAACGATCAGGTTTCCTTCAGATTTTAATTTACGATGCACGGTGGTGATTTTAGCATACACCTTACCGTATTCTTTTGTAACTGAATCTTTTTTATGAACAATTTCTTTAATCACAACTTCCTTAGAAACCTCTTTTGTATTTTTTTCATCATAGGCTCTTCCAATATCCATCCGGTCAATATAAATTTCCATTACCTGGTCAATAGGTTGCAAACTGGTTTCGTAGGTTGAATGAAACTTTATGAACTCGTTATTGATGTTTTGCTGAAGATTACGAAGAATATTTCCTTCAAACTGGCGCTGCGCATTGCTGGTATAACGGTAACCCACATGTTGTTCAGGTGTAATAACTGCAATGCGAAGGATGGCAGCATTATAAGCATCTTCCATTTGGCGCTGCACTTCAGCATTGCCCGGTTTGAAATTCAAAGCCGTTCTGAATTCATTATATGCTTTGCGATACGATTGTTTATCATCATAAGTCATCCACTGAACTCCTTTTTCTACGTGAACATCACCCGCTTTTTCTTTATAAGTGTTGATGTAGGATGTGTAATCTGCAGGAGTAATGATCCTCCTGGCTTCTGGTGCCCTTTGTATGGCATCACCCAACCTTTGAAGATGTATATACTCGTTATAAATCCATTCCCATTTCATCTCGTTGTTGTTTGAAGCCAGTTGGGCAATTCGCTTTTCCCTGTCTTCAACAGCATAGCGATAAGCATTTTGTAAAATGGATTTCATTTCGCCATTATCAGGATTCTTTTGAATCTTTTTGATGGCCAGTTCCACTGCTTCATCATAATTACCTGCATCATAACTTTTGCTGGCTGATTTACAGGCTGAAAATAACAGGATGGACAGTGAAAAAATGAGGGGGTAAAGTTTAAGGTTCATATGCTGGTTTTTTCATGAATAGGACGGATCATCTTTTATTTCGATTCCTACCACTTTGTTAATTTCAACTTCATTAACAACTCTTTAAAAGGAGTTGCAAGTTTTAAAAATATCCTGGTTAGTGCAAAGTTTTGAATGTGAAATTTATTCACCCACCCGGATTTTTACCATTTTTCGATATTATAAACGGGGAATGCCCGTCTTTTAGTGTTCAAATGCACATTTTGGTTGAATTCATGGTTTTAGTAGTCCTGAAAAAAATGTTTTATTCCAGGTTTAATATTTCAGAATATCCCTTAAAAAGTTATGGTATTCATCAAAAAGGGGGAGGTTATTATGACCACCGCCATGAATTCTTATTAAGGTAATTTTTGAAGGGCTGATGTGCTGCAATTTTTCACTATGCCTGATTGGTATCAGCCAGTCTTTTGTACCATGAATAATATAGCAATGACAGTTGATGTGGCGAATCCATTTGTCCGTACGCAGGTGGTATCTTAACACTAAACTGAGTGGTAAGATGGGCAAAAACCTTTTTACTACCGAAGTAAAATTATAATATGGAGCATCCAGGATCAGGTAACGGGGATGGTTGTCCGAAGCTATTTTGGCAGCAAAACCGCTACCCATGCTTCTGCCATAAACAATCAGGTGATGTTCGGCATAATCTTTCAATAGTGATTCATAAACAAATTGAATATCAGACAACATTTCCTTTTCACTTTTCTTTCCGGTGCTTTTTCCAAAACCCCTGTAATCAACCAAAACAACATCATAACCATACCTATAAAAATCCTTTGCATAGCGGGCCCAGCCTTTAATACTGCGGGTATTGCCATGCAGGTATAAAATCAATCCCAAAGGTTTTTCCCTGGAAAAATGAAGTGCATTAATGCGAACACCTTCCTTTACTTCAAAATACAATTCCTTAAATGGCAGGTCATATTTAAATTGAAAATCCTGCTTCAGCACTTCTGGTTTAAAGATCAATTTCTCCTGGAAAAAATAAATCAGCAGCAGCACGATAACAATACCAGCTATGATATACAACACCAGGGGCGACAAGGGAGGCTTTTTTGTGAACTGTTAAGATAATACAGTCTTGCTTTAATCCGAATCAATTCTCTTTAGTCGTAATTCTGTTACCGGTGCCACGATCAGCGGGAATTTTTCAATCGTAACATTTGAAGGATCCAATCCAAAACCTCTTTCTTCAGAAAGACTGACTTCTTTCAATCCAAAATGCAATTTCATTACGATCCTTTCTAAGAATGGCAATTCATTATCCTGGCTCAGGAACTTTTCCATGACTATGAACTGGAAATCACCTGCCACATTATTTCTTTCAAGACTTTCGTAACGGCTGGTTATATTAACTTCTTTATTAGCAACCAGGTCAGCAACCACCTGCCTGAACATCAGGTTAATCCTGGGTTCCACCCTGAAACCTAACCTGAATTCAACGCGGATAATATCATTTGGAATGATATGATCCACCTTATACTCGCAGGTATATGGATCATCCAATGTATCAACATGCACAAACCAATAGATATCTGCTCTTTTTGGTTTTTTATTCAGAATAGAATAAATGATCTTATGTTCAATTTCTTTGGGATTGTTGGCACTTGTCAGGTAAACCAGGTGGGTTGCATATTTTGGTACCGTTCGGTCATTACTTAATTCCTGGATCTTGGGTATATAATGATCTAATCTTACAAATTCAACATAACGGTTCTTGATTTTTCTACTCCGATACCAGATATACATAATGGCGAACATGATGCCTCCAATAACAAAAGACATATAACCACCGTGAGAGAATTTTTGTAATAGGGCTGATAAAAATATGATCTCGATAATGGAATAAATTCCCAGGAATAGCCAGATCAATATGGGTTTCACCCGGTGGATGACCATGTAGTTGGCAAATAATATGGTTGTCATCAGCATGGTAACAATAATGGCTAACCCATATGCAGCCTCCATCCTGGATGATGTTTTAAAATACAATACAACAGCGGCGCAACCTATGAACATGAAAAAATTAATGCTGGGAATAAAAAGCTGTCCTTTTTCTTCGGATGGATAACGGATCCTGAATTTAGGCCAAAGGTTTAATCGCATGGCTTCACTGATCAGTGTAAATGATCCTGAGATCATAGCCTGGCTGGCAATGATGGCAGCAGTGGTAGCAATAACAACTCCAATAAGAATAAACCATTGTGGCATCAGGTCGTAAAATGCATTAATGCCCAATTGGGTTTTAACCTGTTCACTGATAAATAAACCTGTATGATTTTTTAATAAAGAAGCGCCCTGGCCCAGGTAATTTAAAAGCAAACAACTTTTTACAAAAATCCATGAAATACGGATATTATCCCTGCCGCAATGCCCCAGGTCACTGTACAAAGCTTCAGCACCTGTGGTACATAAGAAAACCGCACCCAGTATCCATAACGAGTTGGGGTAAACGCGAATGAATTCAACAGCATGTACCGGGTTGAATGCCTGTAAAATACTGTAATGGTCAGAAATATGCCATAATCCAAGAATGGCCAGCATTGAAAACCAAATAAACATGATAGGTCCAAAAAAACGCCCTATTGATGCCGTTCCAAATTGCTGAAGAAAGAAGAACATGGCCAGGATAACCAAAACGATGTAAACAATGTATTCTTCGATATTACTGAATGCCGGAAGTTTTTGTAATCCTTCAACAGCAGATGTGATGGAGATGGGTGGTGTAATAATTCCATCAGCCAGCAAAGCAGCTCCGCCTACCATGGCAGGCAAAACCAGCCATTTTTTTCGCCTTCGAACAAGAGCGTATAAGGCAAATGTGCCACCCTCTCCCCGGTTATCTGCCTTTAAAACAAGCCAGACATATTTAATAGTTGTTTGAAGCGTGATAGTCCAAATAATGCATGACAAACTACCAATAATCAACATATCATTGATAGTGTGATTATTAATGATTGCATTAAATACATAAAGAGGGGAAGTTCCAATATCGCCGTAGATTATGCCTAATGCTATTAACAGTCCTGCAGCAGTTACTTTGTTCGTTGGTATTTTCACTTTCGGGTGGTTATTTATTATATACCTTACTATGAAGCCAAGACAAGGCTTTAAAATTAATTGTCAAAAGTAGGGTATAAAGGAATTAACGGTTGATCGTTTTTTTTGTTGTTGCAAGGAATATGGGTTGCATGCAGCACTTTTTACTTATCCATCGTCAGTAGAATTCTTTGCCGGCAGAATCTTAACGAAATAAAAAAGAATCTAAACAGGCAAGCTTGTAACTTTAATTATCAAAAAACTCTTGAAAATGTTGAATAGGAAAGCTCTTTTTGGTTTATTTTTTTTATTGATAGCAACCGGTTACCTGCATGCGCAGAAAATTGTTTACAGTGAGCCTGACCGGGAGGATAACCGGCGCATGAATTTCGAGATCATCGGTAAAACAGGCGGTAATTTCCTTATATATAAAAATGTCAGGGGTAATCACTGGATTTCCGTGTATGATAATGATATGAAAATGATCAAGAAAGTGGACCAGGAATTCCTCCCTTCCGATCGGCTAATCAATATAGATTTTTTTCCATACACCGATTTTAGTTATATGGTGTACCAGTTTCAAAAGAAAAATATCGTGTATTGCATGGCTGTAAAGCTTGATGAAATGGGAAATAAAATTTCTGAAGTAGTGCAGTTGGATACAACCCAGATCAATTTCTCTGCTGATAATAAAATTTACAGCACTTTAAGCAGTGAGGATAAAGAAAAGATCATGGTTTTTAAAATCAACAGTAAAAACCGGAAAGCATACGAATTATCTACCCGCCTTTTTGATAAAGAGCTGAATCATTTAAAAAGTAGTGAACTGGTTATCCCTATGGAAGACAGGAAGGATAACCTGGATGAATTTCATATAGATAATGAAGGCGATCTTGTTTTTACCAAGTTTACCCGGAATAATAATGACAATATTACCCAAGCCAGTTTTATGATTAAACCAGCCACCACGGATGAATTGATCGTAAACGAACTCAATTTTGGTGAGCAGTATCTTGACCAGATCCATATTAAAGTTGACAACTTCAATAAACGTTATTTTATCACTTCTTTCTTTTACAAGCAACGCCGCGGAAATATTGAAGGATATTATTTTAATGTTTGGGATCAGCAGGCGGACGTACCCATGATGGAAAACACGATCACATTTTCAAATGAATTAAGAAACGAAGCCAGGGGCGATGCGAATATTAAAATGGCTTTCAATGATTATTTTATCCGCAACATCATAACTAAAAGAGATGGTGGATTTATTATTGGCAGTGAATCCTATTATACCAGTTCAAGAGGAGGCACCTGGAACCGTTGGAATTATTTATACGGTTCTCCATTTATGAGTTCACTCGATTATTACTATTACTATAATACCTATCCATATTTTAACAGCTGGGCATATCGGTCAAGATATGGTAACCAGAATATGAGGCATCATGCCGATAATATCATGATCCTTTCTTTTAACAAGGAAGGAAAACTGGAATGGAGCAATGTGATCAGCAAAGAACAATTTGATGATGAAGCCGGCGATAAAGTTTCGTACCAGTTAATGAATACCGGTAATGAACTTCATTTCCTGTTTAATAATATGGAAAAAAGAACCGTGTTGCTGAACGATTTTACCATTAGCCCCGGGGGCCAGATTAATCGCAATCCAACATTAAAAAATTTAGATAAAGGATATGAGTTTATGCCAAAATATGCAAGACAGGTAAGTGCAAAACAAATGATTGTACCATGTATTTACCGCAACTATATTAGTTTTGCTAAAATTGAGTATAATTAATATTATTTTTAATCTGTGATAGGTATTTTCAGGCAAAAGACTCCGGCAAATGTGATCATTCTTACCATGTTTGCCTTGCTGGTCAAATTGCCCATGTTCCTTAATCCGTATACCCCTGCTATTCATCCAAAAGATGGTATACTGTTTCATGCAATTTTAAGATGGCTTAAACCGCTGGGCGAATCGGTTCCCGTTATTTATCCATTACTGGCATTCACATTTATATTAATCCAGGCTTTTTGGTTAAATGGATTAATGAATACCCAACGCATGATGACCCGGTCAACATTTTTGCCGGCTATGTCATTTATTTTAATTACATCTCTTTTTCCTGAATGGAATTATTTTTCAGCACCCTTAATGGTCAACTTCGCCTTATTGTTTGTTTTGAACCTGAGTTTTAAAATTTATAATCAAACAGCAGGTAAAAGCACCATTTTTAATATGGGTTTGGCCATTGGTATTGCATCTTTTTTATTTTTTCCATCCATAGCATTCCTGGTACTGGCATTTTTTTCGTTGATGATCATGCGGCCATTTCGTTTTAATGAGTGGTTGATTTGTTTATTAGGGATAACCTCCCCATTTTATTTTTATATTATTTACCTGGTAGTGGCTGATAGCTGGGATCCCCAAAGGTTGCTGCCTTATGTAAATATTAAGTTACCTTCTCTTATGCAGTCAATCTGGATTGCCGGCAGTGCTTTATTGCTGGTCATTCCATTTTTAATTGGAGGATATTTTGTGCAGGATAATCTCAGGCGCATGTTGATCCAGGTTAGGAAGGGCTGGAGTGTGATCCTGATTTATTTATTGGTGGCATTACTGGTTCCTTTTATTAACAATGCCAATACTTTTGAAAATTGGGTCATTGCAGCCTTACCATTGGCGGCATTTCACAGTTGCACTTATTTTTACCCCGTAAATAAACTATTTCCTTTAGTATTGTTTTGGATCACGGTAGCTTTTATCATATCCTTTCAATACCTGGGCCCGGGTTGGTAAAAAAAGATTGTAAATTTGCATTTCGGCAAAATTGAAACAATAAAATAATACAAATGAAATTTGGTGTTGTAGTTTTTCCCGGATCTAATTGTGACAGAGATATGCAGGATGCGCTTGTCCATGATCTTGGGCAGGAAGTTGTTATGTTATGGCATAAAGATAAAGACCTGAGTATGTTTACAACAGATGATTGTATTGTACTTCCGGGAGGATTTTCTTATGGAGATTACCTGCGTTGTGGCGCCATTGCCAGGTTTAGCCCGATGATGCAAAGCGTTATTGAATTTGCACAGCGTGGTGGTAAAGTATTGGGAATATGTAATGGTTTCCAGATCCTTTGCGAATCAGGCCTGTTACCGGGAGCATTATTACGAAACAGTCATCAGCAATTTGCATGTAAGAATGTTTATTTGAAAGATGCACAGAATGAAATTTATAAGATCCCGGTTGCACATGGAGAAGGGCGGTATTTTGCAACTGAAGAAATTTTAAATGAATTGGAAACAAATAACCAGGTTTTGTATTGGTATTGTGATCAGCATGGTAAAGTGACTGAAGAAGCAAACCCAAACGGATCTGTCAGGAATATTGCGGGCATCTGTAATGCTGAACGCAATGTTTTTGGTTTAATGCCACATCCGGAAAGGGCATGTAGCAGCATATTAGGAAACGAAGATGGAAGAAAGATTATGAACCAGTTATTTTTTGCAGAACACCTGGTTGCTTAAATATTATAAGTTCTTTAGCACCAGGCATTAAAAATTAGCATTTTCTAAGAATTTTATAAGCGATCTTTGCCATTCATTAGCTGATATTAAATCGTATATCAATGATAAAAAAATTACTGTTTTCTTTTGTTGTTTTAATAATAGCCGGCGCCACTGCTTTTGCTCAGTTAAACCCGGTGAGCTGGGCTTTCAATTCAAAAAAAATAGGCGATAAAACATATGAAGTAAGAATGACTGCAACCATGCAACCAGGCTGGCACCTCTACTCGCAGGTGCAACCGGAAGATGCCATTGCAATTCCTACAGACATTCAATTCAATAAAAACCCGCTCATATCTTTGAATGGTTCCATCAAGGAAGTGGGTAAAATGGAAAAATTTAAAGACGAAAAATTAGGCGTTGCTGCCAACCAGTATGCTAAAAAAGTGGAGTTTGTCCAGGTGGTTAAGTTAAAAGCAAATGCTAAAACAAATCTTACCGGAACAATAGAATACCAGACATGTGATGATGAAAAATGCCTGCCTCCCAAAAAAGTGAATTTCAACTTAGCCGTTCAATAAATGCATTAACCGTCTCTTTATACTAAACGAGTTCATTAACGAACTCGTTTATTTTTAAATTGAAACTCGTGAACAAATTTGCCAGACTGCTCCTGTTTTTCCCAATCATATTTTTATCCAATTTTTTAATTGCCCAGGAAGTTCAACCAGTATTTAATTGGGAGGCATCTGCCCAAAAAACCGGCGATGGTTTATATGAAATAACTTTTAGTACTAAAGGTGCACCAGGTTGGGAATTATATGCACCGCAAAGTATCAGTGATATATTAACCACTGAATTGGTTTTTCCCGATTCATCCATCATTCAACAAGGATCTTTCGAAGTTATTTCATCCCCAAAAACAATTAACAGCAGCATATTTGAAATGCCTGTACAGGTCTATGAGGGACCTGCGGAATGGAAAGCTACGGTGCAAATAAATGGAACCGTTCCCGCAAACCTGCATGGTATTCTTCAATTTACTTATGGAAAAACGGGTGAATTTTATCCCGCAACGCCATTTAATTTCTCTGTTCCTTTGGAAGGTGGTGTTGCATCAGAAACTAAAATTAAAATTGATGCAATTGACCTGCAGAATACCTATAATAAATGCGGGGATGAGGATACGGCAGATAAAAGCCTGATGGGGATATTTATTCTTGGATTTATTGGGGGTTTAATTGCATTGGTTACGCCATGTGTTTTTCCATTAATTCCATTGACAGTTTCATTTTTTACCAAGCGATCTAAAAGCCGTAAAAAGGGGATCATCAATGCAACCACTTATGGGTTTTTTATTTTCCTGATTTATATATTATTAAGTATTCCTTTTCATTTGCTTGATCAAACAAACCCCGAAGTGTTGAATAATATTTCTACCAATGTTTGGTTGAACATTTTATTCTTTGGCATTTTCGTGGTTTTTGCTATTTCATTTTTTGGATATTTTGAAATTGGTTTACCCAGTTCTTTTGCAAGTAAAATGGATTCAAAAGCAGGTATCAGTGATTGGGGTGGCATTTTCTTTATGGCGCTTACGCTTGCAATAGTATCTTTTTCGTGTACGGGTCCTATATTGGGTTCATTGCTGGCAGGTGCTTTAAGTTCCGATGGTGGCGCTATGCAATTATCATTTGGTATGGGTGGATTTGGGTTGGGACTTGCTTTGCCATTTGCTCTATTTGCACTATTCCCTGGTTGGTTGCAGTCAATGCCAAAATCAGGTGGTTGGTTAACAAACGTCAAAGTGGTTTTAGGCTTTTTAGAATTGGCCATGGCCGTTAAATTTTTATCCAATGCGGACCTGGTAAAACAATGGGGCATTATTCCGCGTGAAGTGTTTATTGCTATCTGGGTAGCCATCGGAATTGCCATCGTTTTATATTTATTAGGAATCATTCGCTTTCCGCATGATGCTAAGACACAAAAGATTTCCAAAACCCGGTGGGCATTTATAGCCATATTCTCCATACTCACTATTTATCTTATTCCCGGAGTTACCAATACCAAGTGGGCGAATTTGAAACTGATTAGCGGCTTTCCCCCACCGTTATGTTACAGTATTTATGATAACCCTGTGAATTGCAAAAAGGGATTTGAACCTTTAAAGGATTATAATGAAGGTTTGGCACTTGCCCGTAAAGAAAATAAACCTTTGTTGATTGATTTTACAGGTTGGGCCTGTGTAAACTGCCGCCGGATGGAAGAGAAAGTATGGACCGATCCGGTCGTTGACAGCCTGATGCGCACAAAATTCGTTGTGGTTTCTTTATATGTTGATGAAAGACGTTCCCTGCCTTTAACAGAGCAAATTCCAAATTACCAGACTAAACAGGGTATTGAAAAATCTATTATTACCATTGGCGATAAATGGGCCACTTTTCAATCCGAGAATTTTGATGCAGTGGCGCAACCGCAGTATGCAATTCTTGATACGGATGAATCAGCACTTACAAAAACAAAAGCATATACACCAGATGCTGATGAATTCGCTGAATGGTTGTTATGTGGCCTGGATGCATTCAAACGAAAAAATGAAACAGAAGCAGCACCTGTTCAGGAGTAAACTGTAAATAGCTTCTTTAACAAAAGTTTCGGCCAAGAAATTAAATTGAAACAGTAAATGGCGCTTAGTTTTAGAGATGAAGCATCTTGTCATCCTTAGCATGTTTGTTTCAGGATTTTCAATTAACATACTCCAGGCACAAAAAGTTACTGGCAAAATTTATGCAGCGCATCACAATGAAGTTGTCGGCGGCGCCAGTGTTTTAAATAAAAATTTACAGCAGTTTATCCAGGCAGACAGCGATGGATATTATAGTATGAATGTTAGAGAAGGAGATACGCTAATATTTTCCGCCATTGGTTTTCTTCCAGATACACAACTTGTGCAGTATTATATGCTTAATGCTGTTTTGGATGTATCCCTGGAAAAACAGGAATACATTTTACCCTATGTAATAGTAAACAGTAACTATCATTTTGATTCTCTTCAACGAAGAAATGAATACCAGGATATTTTTAAAATGCCCGGCATAACTGGTGGCAACACGCCTTCTAACGGTTTTGGAATTTCGCTTAGCCCTGTCAGTTATTTTTCCCGTGCCACCAGGCAAAAAAGAATGCTCAGGAAAAAATTATTAAAACAGGAACAGGAATATTTTATTGATTACAGTTTCCCTCAGCAATGGGTGAAACAATTGACAGGGCTTGATGACAGGTCTTTAAAATTATTTATGTATAGCTATCGCCCAACTTATCAATTTTGCCGGAAGACCGACCGGGCAGGTATGATCCTGTATATCAATGAAAAACTAAAAGAATTCAAACAACGACATTAATTTTTAATTACTTCATAAAAAATCCCGCAACAATTATGTTGCGGGATTTTTCAATTTGGCGTCATTCTGTATCAGCCTACCGGCTGGCAAGCAAGAGGTTCATCTTTGTAAAAGAATTCTCCATTTAGCAGTGGGAGATACAGAATGACAAGAACTTAAATCAACGCTGAGCAAATATAACGTATTACAATGCAATTTGTTTTTGCACCATCATTTTTCTTAAGTTAATTAATCCATAACGCATACGACCTAATGCGGTATTGATGCTGCAGTTGGTTAAAGAAGCTATTTCTTTAAAACTCATATCTGCGTAATGACGTAAGATGATCACTTCACGCTGATCTTCGGGCAGGCGGTTAAGCATTTCCCGAACGCGGTCATGACTTTGTCTTTTCATCATACAGGTATCTGCGCCATCTTCAGTAAAATTCAGCACCTCGAAGATGTCTTTATCATCCCCGCTTTTAATAGTTGGTGTTCTTTTTACTTTTCTAAAATGGTCTACGCAAAGGTTATGCGCAATACGGGTGGCCCAGGGTAAAAATTTACCTTCTTCCGTGTAACGTCCGCCGCGCATTGTATCAATAATGCGGATGAAAACGTCCTGGAAAATATCTTCTGCAAGATATTTGTCCTTCACTAAAAATAATATGGAAGTGTACAACTTATCCTTATGACGAAGAACAAGCGTTTCAAGGGCATCTAAATTGCCATCAATAAACAGATGGATCAATTCATGATCGGTGTGTTTTGTAAAAGATTTCATAAACTCCTGTGGGGTTTAGGTGGTTAGGATATTGGTTTTCTTTTCGGTAAAAAATTAAAAGTGTAGAAGTTTATAACTTATAGGCGAAGATGGTTTTGTTTTGTTTGATATTGGATTTCATTATAAAAGTAAAAGAATTTTTGTAACAGCCAAATATTTTATTGTGGAGATAGCCTCCAAATTTGTAAAGAAACTGTTAATGATTTTGGTTGAAATAAAGATGGGATAAGGGTTTACATTTGTGACGCGAATTTATGAAAAATAGTAAAATTGGGAATAAACCCGTTAAAGGGGTTACCGTAAAAACCGCAGAAAATATCTTTATTAAGGGTGCCCGGGTACATAATTTAAAAAATATAGATGTTGAAATTCCACGGAATAAACTGGTCGTGGTAACCGGTGTTTCAGGTTCCGGAAAATCTTCATTGACTATTGATACGTTGTATGCTGAAGGCCAGCGCCGTTATGCTGAAAGCCTAAGCGCATATGCCCGCCAGTTTCTAAACAGGATGAATAAGCCTGATGTGGATTATATCAAAGGTCTTTGCCCAGCCATCGCCATTGAGCAAAAAGTGATCACACGTACCCCAAGAAGCACGGTTGGCAGCATGACGGAGATTTATGATTACCTGCGACTTTTATTTGCCCGGGTAGGAAAAACCTATTCACCCGTTTCCGGAAGGGAAGTGAAAAAAGAAGATGTGCCGGATGTATTAAAGGCTATATCCAGTCGGCCGCATGGAGATAAAGTATTCATTCTCATAAAATTTAAACAACACCGCAACAGGAATCCTTTCGAAGAAATGAACATCCTGGTGCAGAAAGGTTTTAGTCGCCTTTATTTCAATGGCGATGTTTTACAAATTGATGAATTACTGGAATTATCTGATAAAGATTGGAAAAAGCAATTTAGCAAAGGAGATCTGTTTGTACTGATTGACCGGGTTATTACTAAGGAGTTTGATGAGGATGATGAACACCGCATGGCTGATTCAATCAACACCGCTTTTTTTGAAGGTGAAGGGGACCTGTACCTGGAAATCAATGGAAAGCAGTTGATGCATTTTAATAACCGGTTTGAATTGGATGGAATGCAGTTCGAGGAACCTGTGCCCAATTTATTTTCTTTCAATAATCCTTTTGGTGCCTGTCCTACCTGCGAAGGCTTTTCTATGGTTTTAGGAATTGATGAAGATCTTGTTATACCAGACAAACAATTAAGCGTTTATGAAGGCGCTGTGGCTCCCTGGAAAGGAGAGAAGTTGGGTAAGTGGCGGGAGTATTTTATAAAAAGTTCAGGTGCATATAAATTTCCAATCCATAAACCGATTGCAGATCTCTCTAAAGAACATTATGAACTTTTATGGAAAGGAAATAGCCAGGTAAATGGTATTGATGATTTTTTTAAAGAAGTAGAACAGAACTTATACAAAGTGCAGTACCGCGTTTTATTAAGCAGGTACAGGGGCAGAACAACCTGCCCGGATTGCGAAGGTTACAGGCTAAGAAAGAATGCTTTATACGTAAAAATCAACCAAAAACATATCGGTGAACTGAATGCCATGCCGGTTAAGGAACTGGTTCAATGGTTTCAGAACCTGGAGGATTTTTTAACCCCTTACCAGCAAACAGTGGGAAAGCGCATTTTATTAGAGATTCGTAACCGGTTAAACACATTGATGCAGGTTGGTCTTGGTTATTTAAGTCTGAGCCGGTTAGCCAACACATTAAGTGGAGGAGAAAGCCAGCGTATACAACTTACCCGTAGCCTGGGATCTAACCTGACCAATTCATTGTACATTCTCGATGAGCCATCCATCGGCTTACATGCCAGGGATACGCAAAACCTGATTAAGGTATTAAAAGAATTAAGGGACCTGGGTAATACGGTAGTTGTAGTTGAACATGATGAAATGATGATGAGGGAAGCCGATCATATTATCGATATGGGTCCATTGGCCAGTCATTTGGGTGGACAAGTCATTGCGGAAGGCGATTACCAGGCATTGGTAAAAAATCCAAAAAGCTTAACGGGTAAATACCTCAAAGGTGAATTTTCTATTGAGCCACCTAAAAAAGTTCGCAAATGGAATAGGTCCATCGTTGTTGAAGGTGCAAGGCAAAATAACTTGAATAACATCACCGTACAATTCCCATTAAATATTTTATGTGTTGTAAGTGGTGTTAGCGGAAGTGGTAAAACCACTTTGGTTAAGCAGATCATGGCGCCGGCTTTGAAAAAGATGAAAGGAGAACCAGGAGAAAAAGCGGGTTTGCATAAAGGATTAAAAGGTGACCTGGAAATGATTTCACAGGTTGAAATGATTGATCAGAACCCGATAGGTAAATCATCCCGCAGCAACCCGGTAACCTATATAAAAGCATACGACGAAATAAGGGATCTTTTCGCTAAGCAGCCTTTGAGTAAAATGCGTGGATTTATGCCCAAACATTTTTCTTTTAATGTAGAAGGTGGAAGATGTGATGCTTGCAAAGGGGAAGGGGAACAGGTAGTTGAAATGCAGTTCCTGGCTGATGTTCACCTGGAATGCGAGGTTTGTGGTGGTAAGCGGTTTAAGGAAGAAGTGCTGGAAGTTCAATACAACGAAAAAAATATTTTTGATGTACTGGAGATGAGTGTTGATGAAGCCATAGAATTTTTTAAAGAAGAAAAAAATCTTTGCAAAGCCATTCAACCATTAAGCAATGTAGGTTTAGGTTATGTAAAATTGGGCCAGTCTTCAGATACTTTATCCGGGGGTGAAGCACAGCGGGTAAAACTGGCATATTTCCTGGGCAAAGGAAAATCAAATAATAAGCTGTTATTTATTTTTGATGAACCTACCACAGGGCTTCATTTCCATGATATAAAAAAACTGCTGACTTCTTTTAATGCATTGATTGAGCAGGGACATTCTATCATTGTCATTGAACACAATACAGATGTGATCAGGAGTGCCGACTGGGTTATAGATCTTGGACCGGAAGCTGGCGATGCAGGAGGAAACCTGGTCTTTGCAGGTCCACCGGCTGATCTCAAAAAGAAAAAGGAAAGTATAACGGCTAAATACCTGGAATAATAAATTACCGGATCATTATCATTTCAATATGCCTTTCATTATTTCCCGAATAAGTTAAGGTATACATGCCTTTTGGTAAATGAGCCACATGAATACTTGTTGTAGTGGTTAGTAATGCAGACTGGTAAACAATTTTACCTGATGTATTTGAAAGACTGATCAAACCGTTTTGAACAGGGTTATCTGTGCTGAACGATAATTGAAAAAATGCTGGATTTGGGTAAACTTTAATTTTCCCTGAATGCTGATTAACTTTTAAGCTGATGGTTTTTGAATATTGTGATTCGCCATTAGCGTCTTTAAAATGTAACCGGTATTCATAAACACCATTTGGTAATAATCTATCCAGGTAACTTTTTGTATGTATTTCCCTGGCAATCCCTGCCAAAGTATTTGTTTGGATCATTTCCCATGAAGCATTATTTCTTTTCCTTTCTAATTCATAATTAAGTATGCCGGTTTCTTGCAATAATGTCCATTGTAGTTGAAGGTTGTTGCCATTTAATTCATGTGAAAATTCAACCAGTTTTACCGGTAGAACTGAAAATGTTACAAATCCTGAGGGTGATGCACCAGTGGATGCATTTGCAAAAAGAGGTCCTGAAATATTTCCATCCGTTTGCCCATTAAATTTGGTTAACCCATTAATAATGATGCGTTCAGAACTGCTGCCGTTTGTACTGATTGATCCCCCGGGATATACATATACTTCAGATTCATCGGCAAGTTCAATTCTTCCTGCCGGATCAAAATCCAATGTTCCATATACATATATGATAAGTTTCGGTGGAGTGCTGTTATAAATATTTCCTTTAACAGATAAACTAAAAGTAACGGGGATAATTATTGTATCACCATGGGCCGGAACGCCGGAAGGAAACCAATTACTGGCAACAGACCAGCCATTACTACTATTACTGATTGCTGTTTTAATCCCTGAAAAAGCCTGGCTTGAAAGCAGGCAAGTAATAAAAAACAGGAGTAGGTTTCTATTCATAAGGGTAGTATTGGATAACTATCGTACGAAACGATAATGGCTAACCCTTATTGTTGAGTTTTATATTATTTTATTGATTTATATCAAAAAAGTTTAAATTATCTCAATCTATCCATGCTTTTTACCAGTTTTTCATCCTGGTATATACCTCGTGCAGCCATCACCAGGAAAAATGGAATGATAAATGAAAAGATAGAAGTCAATAAAATGTTGCCGTCAGTGAATTCGGCGGTTTCTGCAAAGTATACAACCAGGTTGGCAATAGAAGCAAGTAATGCTACAATAGTAAGTCTTAATTGCATCTTCCTGTTTTTAAAAAGGAACATGGTAACCAGACAAATCAAAGCCACTAACCCCGTTAATACCATAATAATAACATCAGCCAAAGCATTGAGTTCTACAAATTGTTTGATATTGGTTTCAGATAACTTTACACCACTATAAAAAGCCAGGTCATAAGTTAGAATAGCGCATACAGCTGCTATAAGCAACCAGATGGTTTGAAGTCTTTGTATCATGTTGGTTGTTTGAAATTTTTTAAAGTTCGGGATAAAGCGGAAAATCCTTCATGAAGTCCTTTACTAATTTGCTGACGTCTGAAACATTCTTTTCATCATCCGCATTCATCAGCACTTTATCCAGGAGGTCAACTACAGTTTCCATATGTTGTTCCTTCATCCCCCGGGTAGTAATAGCCGGTACACCTACACGTATACCTGAAGTAACAAAAGGACTTTTGTCATCAAACGGAACTGCATTTTTATTCAAAGTGATATGTGCTTTATCCAATGTTTCCTGTGCCTTTTTACCGGTCAGGTTTTTATTTCTTAAGTCGATCAGCATTAAATGATTGTCTGTGCCGCCGCTGATGATGTCATATCCACGTTTTGTAAAAGCAGTTGCCATAGCCTGCGCATTCTTTTGAATCTGCCCGGCATATTGAGTAAATTCTTCTGTCAGTATTTCACCAAAGGCAATGGCTTTTGCAGCAATTACATGTTCCAAAGGACCGCCTTGCGTACCAGGAAAAACCGCCATGTCAAGCATATTGCTCATCATCCGGATATTTCCTTTTAAATCCTTTGCACCAAATGGATTTTCAAAATCTTTGCCCATTAATATTATTCCGCCACGGGGTCCACGTAATGTTTTATGGGTGGTTGATGTAACAAAATGGCAATGTTCAAATGGATCCTTCAATAATTTTTTAGCGATCATCCCGGCAGGGTGTGCAATATCTGCCATAACCAATGCGCCACATTTATCTGCTGCCGCTCTAATCCTTTCATAATCCCAATCGCGGCTGTAGGCTGAAGCACCACAGATGATCAGTTTGGGTTTTTCTTTTTCTGCAACTTCTTCCAACTTATCATAATCAACCAAACCTGTTTCTTTATGTACACCATAAAAATGGGGTTCATATAATTTGCCACTAAAATTTACCGGAGAGCCATGCGTTAAATGGCCACCCATGCTTAGATCCAATCCTAAAATCTTATCGCCCGGTTTTAAAATCGCCAGCATTACAGCAGCATTCGCCTGGGCACCACTATGCGGTTGCACATTGGCATAATCACAATTAAAAACTTCTTTAATTCTATCAATTGCCAGTTGCTCGGTCTGGTCCACAATTTCACATCCCCCATAATAACGCCGGCCAGGATATCCTTCCGCATATTTATTGGTCATTACATTTCCCATGGCTTGCATGGTTTGTAACGAAGTAAAATTTTCAGAAGCTATCAGTTCAATACCATTTCGTTGTCTTTCTAATTCCTGTTGAATAAGATCAAAAACCTTTGTATCTCTTTCCATAAAAAAATCCTTTCAGTGTGTGATAAAAAATGAATGAACAGTCACCTGCTTAATCATTCTTCCTTATTTTTTGTTTTGATGGTATTGTATTGAATACCTGTTCTAATTGCCCGGCAAAAATACATGAGTATCTGATGTGATTATGTTTGAAGTTGAATTTTTATTAATTCATTTTTACCTACTTTCGTCTGCACATTATTTTTTTATTAAATGCCGCGAAAGCGGATACAGGGCTTATGAAAGCGATTATCCCGGTAGCAGGGGCAGGTACAAAACTTCGTCCCCACACTTATACGCAACCAAAAGCACTCATACCTCTGGCAGGAAAGACGGTATTAAGTATCATAGTTGATCAATTGCGGGATGCGGGCATCAATGAATTTATTTTTATAGTCGGATACCTTGGTGACAAAATCCAGGATTATGTAAAAACAAAATATCCGGATATTGAAGCACATTTTGTTCATCAAACAGACAGGCAGGGTATAGGTCATGCAATTAAACTTACCCGCAATATTGTTGATGGTGATGAAATGTTTGTTGTGCTGGGTGATACTATTTGTGAGTATGATGTGCACGAAGTAGTGCAAAGTGAATTCTCCATGTTAGGCGTAAAAAAGGTTGATGATCCACGGGAATTTGGGGTTGCAGAAATCAATGCAGATGGATTTGTAGATCATGTTGTTGAAAAGCCGCAAATACCAAAATCAAATATGGCTTTGGTTGGTTTATACAAAGTGAAAGAATCAAACCAAATGTTTCAATGCCTGGAAAATAATATCCGGCAAGGTTTAAGAAGTCATGGTGAATATTCTTTAACAGATGCTTTGGACTGCATGATCAAAGCGGGTGTCCGGTTTAAATCTTTTAAAGTGGAGAACTGGTTTGATTGTGGCAAAAAAGAAACTTTGCTTGATTCAAATGCTACCATGTTGAAAAAATTTGGCGGTACAATAGATTGTGACAGCGGTACAGGCAATAATGTTTTTATTAAACCCGTCAGCATTGGAGAGGGATGTGATATAAGAAATTCTATTATAGGACCCAATGTTACTATTGGTGATAATACCACCATCGATTATTCGATCATCAAAAATTCCATTATTGGTTCATTTTCAAATTTGTTTGATATTGTTTTGGACGAATCTGTTATTGGCAGCGATACCGGCATCCGTGGCGAAACCCGCACTTTGAATATAGGCGATAATACAAATATTGACCTGGGATAGCCTCTCAAATCTTTTGCAATCCTTTTTCTATTAATAAAAATGATTTTTTGTGATTTCAAACAGGATCACCCGGCTATTTAATATTGATTTCCCTTTGATACAGGCAGGCATGGTTTGGGCCAGCGGGTGGCGTTTAGCCAGTGCCGTTAGTAATGCCGGCGGTCTTGGTATAATTGGAAGCGGCAGCATGTATCCCGAAGTTTTGCGGGAGCATATTCAAAAATGTAAGGCAGCCACAGATAAACCTTTCGCCGTCAATCTTCCTTTATTATATCCTGATATTGAGAAGCAGGTTTCCGTTCTGATAGAAGAAAAAGTGGAGATCGTTTTCACTTCTGCCGGAAATCCCAAAACATGGACTTCCATTTTAAAAGAAAAAGGAATCAAAGTTATTCATGTGGTTAGCAGTTCCAAATTTGCCAGGAAGTCGGAAGAGGCTGGTTGCGATGCGGTGGTTGCCGAAGGTTTTGAAGCCGGAGGTCACAATGGTAGGGAAGAGACAACAACCATGGTTTTGGTTCCTGCGGTTTGCCAGGCAGTGTCCATACCGGTAATTGCAGCTGGTGGTATTGCAACCGGCAGACAAATGCTGGCAGCCATGATCTTAGGAGCCGAGGGGGTACAAATGGGAAGCAGGTTTGTAGCTTCAGAAGAGGCTTCTTCTCACCTGAATTTTAAAAAAGCAGTTATAAATTCACAAGAAGGCGATACAATTTTAACCCTGAAACAACTAACGCCTGTAAGGCTAATGCGAAATCATTTTTTTAAACAGGTGCAGGAAGCAGAAAACAGGTGTGCCTCTAAGGAAGAACTCATCCAATTGCTCGGGAGGGCAAGGGCAAAAAAAGGAATGTTTGAGGGTGACCTGGAAGATGGCGAATTGGAAATAGGGCAGGTGAGTGCTATACTGAAAGATATGCCACCGGCAGCTTTCATCGTGGAAAATGTAAAAAAAGAATTTTCAGAAGCATTAGCAAATCCAATCAAATAACCTATTTTTGAAACGGGAAAGTGTGCGAGGAAAATTCATCATTTTAAATTGTATCGCATGAAAAAATATAAATTAATCCTTTGTGTAAGCTTCTGCTTATTTGGATTTTTATTCTCCCAGGCCAATGATATTGTTGCTCCAGAAACAAATCCGGCAAAAAAGAATATCATCAATGGTGCTATCAATAGCGCAGAATCAAAGAAACCTATTAAAGATGTAAACATCATTGCTTACCTCGATGCAAAAAGGGAAAAAGTTGTTACCTCTGATACAAAAGGCAATTATGCATTTGATGATTTAAAACCCGGAACGTATACTTTAATTTTTCAAAAAACAGGATATAAAAAAGTTACCCGTGAAAAAGTGGTCGTAAAAATCGATGAAACTTTTTTACTTGATATTGAAATGATCGAGGATGAATATGGTACCATTCCATCACCATTTCATTTCTCCAACTAAATAAATCTTTTAGCATAAAAAAGCGGGATGCAATTACATCCCGCTTTTTTTTTGGTTTAACGATCAGGTATTATTGTTGTTTTAATTCCTTCCGGTTTTTTTCAATTTCTTTTCTTGCGTTTTCCAATTCTTTTTCAATTTCAGGTTTCAGTTTTTTTAGTTCTTCTTTTACCTTTTCCATTTCTATTTGCACTTTAGGTAATTCAATCTCCTTCACATTCTTTAGTTCTCTTTCAATTTCTTCCCAATCAATTTTCGCAATGGCTTCTTTGGTTTCTAATTCAATTTTAGCCATATCAATCTCCTTGATTGCCTTATTTATTTCTTGTTCTATTTTTTTGGTATCTATATTTTTCATTGCCTGGGAAATCTCTTTCTCTATTTTATCCCAGTCAATTTCGTTTAAAGCTTTTTCCAAATGCTCTTCTACTTTATCTAATTTTTCTAATTCTGCATCCAGGTCTACTTTATTTGGTTTTTTTGGTGCAGGAACGGTGTCCATCCATGGTTGAAACTCAATAAAAATTGGTTTTTCAAACATGGGAGGGGTTAGGGGAGCGGGTGGTGTGTTTGGTAATGCAGGGGCTGGAACTGTTTGTTCAAACTTTACGGTTGGAACAACAGGTTGCTGAGGATCAGGCACCTGCCAGGAACTAATTAAAATAGCTGTTCCTGCAAACAGCATAAGCACTGCTCCGTTTTTCAATTGCTTTTTCATATTGAATAGTTGTTTATAGATTAATATTTATTTGCTGGTATAAATGTACGACAACGTTCGTAATTATTATCCCCATTAGTCAGGAAATACTACCGTTTAATAAAAAACCATCCTTTACTGGATGGTCTTTTAAAAAAGGTAAATTTTGATTACCTCTTTTTCAAATTTTCAAATTGCAAATTGACCTTATCGCCTGATCCATTTAAACATTTCTTTCCAGGTTGCTTTTTTACCATACATCAGTATGCCCGTGCGATAAATTTTAGCTGCCAGCCAGGTAGTAAAGAAAAATCCGGCTACCAGTAATGTCATAGATAAACCCAATTGCCACCAGGGCACAGTGCCAGGTACACCAAAAGGAATTCGGGCCATCATTACAATGGGTGAAAAGAAAGGAATGATGCTTGACCAGGTTGCCATTGCACTGTTTGGATTGGTGACTGCATTTACCATGATCACAATGGCCAGGATGATCGGCATAGTAATCGGAAGCATCAGGCTTTGTGCATCCTGCGGATCTTCATTCACCGTGCTGCCCACAGCGGCAAATAATGCAGCATAGAAAAGATATCCGCCAATAAAATAAAACAGGAAACAAAATATGATCATGCCCCAGTTAACGGAAGACAATTCAATTTGTGCGCTTGCCAATGCACGGATAGCATCTGAACCCTGCTGGCTTGTTCCCGGCATATTGTTTTGAGATTGCTGAACCTGTTCCATCACTTCCGGAGATATCAGCGAACCTAATATTGTACTGAATATTACGATTAGTAGTATCCACATTAAAAATTGGGTGATGCCAACTGCTCCAATTCCCAAAATTTTCCCCAGCATTAGTTGTACAGGCTTAACGGACGATATAACGACTTCGGCTATGCGATTTGTTTTTTCTTCCATTACACCTCGCATCACCATGGTTCCATAAATAAACAGGGTAATATAAATAAGAAAACCACTTGCATAACCAACACCGAAAGCAACACCTGAATTTCCTTGTTTTAATACGTCGCCTTCACCTTTAATCATATCAGCATAAGGCACTTCTTTTGCCCTGTCTTTTATAGAATCTATCTGGCTGGGTTTGATGTTCAGTTCCCGGCTGATCATATTATTTTCCATGGCCCGGTTTATCTGCCGCTGAATACCTTCGCTCACGGACATGCCGTAATTTTTTGAGGTGATCAGTTTAATACTGTCGGAATTATTAAAAGCAGTACGTGGAGGTATCAATACGCCGGAATAACCTTGCTTTTCGAAATTTGAAGTATCAACGCCACTGACAAAATCAAATGTGATGGTTTTTCCATTCTCCAGGTTTCCATCAAAATAATTATTAGGATCAATAACGGCCACTTTTTCCGAATCCATATTTTGAACCGTAATGTATGTAACGGCTGCAAAGATCCCCACAAACAATAAAGGAGTAAGAATGGTAGAAAGAATGAAAGTCTTTTTGCGAACACGTGTCAGGTATTCTCTTTTTATAATTAACCAGGTTTTATTCATAATAAATTTTTAAGCAGTTGTTTCCTGGAATTGGCGGGTAATAGATGTGCCTTCAACCAGTTTGATAAAAATATCGTTGAGCGATGGAAGTAGTTCATTAAAAGAAATAATGCCTGCATTTCTATCCAAAAAATATCGCAACACATCATTCTGTTTGTAACCGTCCCTGATTTTCAGAATGTATGACTGGTCTTTGTGATTGACCACTTCAAAGATTTGTGTGTCATCTACTCCAGGAATTTGTTCAAAACCAATGCTAAATAGATTTTCTTTAAAATCCTGTTTGATGTTTTGAACCGTGCCATCTAAAATTTTGGAACCTTTATTAACAAGTACAATATGATCACAGATTTCTTCAACCTGCTCCATCCTGTGCGTACTGAAAATAATTGTGGAACCATTTTGAGCCAGGTTATAAATTTCTTCTTTAATGATGTTGCTGTTTACCGGGTCAAGTCCGCTAAAGGGTTCATCAAGTATAATTAATTTGGGCTCATGTAATACGGTTGTTACAAATTGCAGTTTTTGCGACATACCTTTTGACAGGTCTTCTACTTTTTTGTTCCACCAGTTTTGCATTTCCAGTCGTACAAACCATGATTTAATTTTTTCCATGGCTTCTGCACGTCCAAGGCCTTTGAGTTGAGCAAGGTATAAAGCCTGTTCCCCGATTTTCATTTTTTTATAAAGTCCTCTTTCTTCTGGCATGTAACCGATGTGAGCCACATCTTTGCGTGCATCAAATGGTTTTCCATCAAATAAGATCTCACCATCATCCGGATAAAAAATACCTGTGATCATTCGAAGCAAGGTTGTTTTGCCAGCTCCGTTGGGTCCTAATAAACCGAATATGCCTCCTCTTTCAACAGTAAAGCTGATATCATCTACTGCTTTTTGGGTTGCATAATATTTCTTAAGGTTTTTTACTTCAAGTAGATTATTCATAAGCCTTTATAAAAGCAGCTTGCTTTTTTGTTTGGTTTAATTTATATGGTGGCGAACTTAATAAAGATTTTACAACATTAAAATCTAAGATGAATATAATTACGCATTTAATGTATAGATGGCAAGAACAAATTTCAAAAAATTTAATTGCATGTTATTTTGTTTGCCACTCTTTCACCATCCATAGCGGCACTGATGATACCGCCTGCATAGCCTGCACCTTCACCGCATGGATAAAGATTTTTCACCTGTGGATGATGTAAAGATTCTGTTCCCCGTGGAATCCTCACTGGAGAAGATGTTCTTGATTCTGTGGCTACAACAACGGCCTCATGGGTGAAATAACCTTTCATTTTTTTGCCAAATTCAACAAATGCTTTTTGTAAACTATTAAAAATAAAGGCTGGAAGCACTTCATTTAAAGGAGCCGGTTGAATACCTGGAATATATGAACATGCCGGCAGGGAAGAAGATATTTTTCCTTCAACAAAATCAGTCATACGTAATGCCGGTGCAACCAGTTTACCACCTCCGGTTGTAAAAGCTTTTTGTTCTACAGCCTGTTGAAAGTATAATCCAGCCAAAGCATGGTGTTTTTTAAAATATTGAACATCTTTTTCATCAACTGTTACAACCATTCCACTATTTGCAAAGGGATTATTTCTTTTGGAGGGTGACCAGCCATTTACAACAATTTCGCCCGGGTTGGTTGCTGCAGGAGCAATGATGCCGCCCGGACACATGCAAAAGGAAAATACACCTTTGCCTGCAACTTGTTGTACTAAACTATATGAGGCTGGAGGTAAATCAATGCTTCTGTGCGTACAATGATATTGTATATTATCAATGATATTTTGCGGATGTTCTACCCTCACACCTAGTGCAAACGGTTTAAATTCTATTAATAACTGTTTGTTTTGCATCAGAAAAAAAATATCTCTTGCCGAATGCCCGGTTGCCAGTATGACGGCTTCTCCTTCAAACCAATCACCATCAGCAGTTTGTACTTTTTTTATTTGCTCATTTTCAATAACAAAGTCAATTACTTTTTTATTAAAAAGAAAAACTCCACCACAATCTTCAATTAATTGACGAATGCTTGTAATTATGTGAGGCAGTTTATTTGTACCAATATGCGGATGCGCATCATATAAAATAGCTGGAGGTGCTCCAAACTGGACTAACAGGTTCAGTATGCGGTTGATATCTCCTCTTTTATTACTGCGGGTATATAGTTTACCATCACTGTAAGTGCCAGCACCACCTTCGCCAAAACAATAATTACTTTCAGGATTTACTAATCCTTCTTTATTCATCATGGCAAGATCCCGTCTGCGGGATCGCACATCTTTTCCTCTTTCAAGTATAACAGGTTGAATGCCTTTTGCAAGGAGGGTTAATGCCGCAAATAAACCAGCAGGACCGGCGCCAATGATAACAACTTTCTTTTTTGCATTCCGAACATCATTGAAAGTGTATGTGACTGGTTTGTTTTCAATATAGGGTTCATGAATGAAAGCATTGACCGTTAACTGTATATAAGGTTGCTTGCTTCTGGCGTCGATAGATTTTTTAAGTAAATGATATCCGGATATTTCATTGTCCTTACATCCTTCAGATGCAGCAATTTTTTGTTTAATAATCGCTGTGTCCATTGCCTCAGAAGGCAGTAGTCGTAATATGATCTTTTTTTGCATGGTCAGGTATTTATCCCGAAAGCAACGAGGGTTAAAAAAAATCTTACAAAATAAAATTTGTAAGGCGATAAAGGTAAAGCAGTATGAATGTGTACAGGTAATTTTTTTTACAAATACAACCCATCTTTAATACAGTATTTTTTTTTACTCATTAATAAAAAATTGCTTGCCGTAATAACAGATAATGGCTATCTTGAAAAGGTTACTTTATTTCGATGCAATACCTGGAGAACTACATTCAGGTATTTGAGGAAAAAAAATCAGCAAACGTTTGTGGGGAATAAGATGCACCTTTTCTTTATGTTGCAACATTGTATTCATATTAGATTTGGGATATAACAATGAATAAATTTTTGGAAGAAGAAGTGAAATTTTTTTTGACAAAATGCATCGTATCGGGTAGTTAAAAAATCAGTTTAATAAAATTTTTTTTCTAACAAAGAATTTTAGATATTCGCTCCCCTGTCCTAAAAAAATCTTTTTATCAACACACTGTGAAAAATTAAATAAGCCGGAAATAGAATTTACCCAATTTAAAAAAACTGCTTTACGAAGTAATGGATAATAATGCTGAAATAATCTGGACCAATTGTTTAAGGATCATCAAGGATATTGTTGAATGGCAGCATTTTAAAACCTGGTTCGAACCAATACAACCTATCTCGGTAAAAAATAATGTTCTTGTTATACAGGTGCCCAGTCAATTTTTCTTCGAATATCTTGAAGAACATTATGTAAATTTATTAGCAAAGACATTGAAGAGAGAGATGGGTAAAGAAGCCCAATTGGAATACCGCATCATGGTAGACAGTGGCAATACCCAGAACAAACCTTTGACCATGAATGTTCCAGGTCACGGGTACAAAACATACGCTAATAACGAAATGGATTTTCCACTTGTCATAAATAATCCTGTAAAGAATCCATTTGTGATTCCGGGTCTTAAAAAAATGCAGATCGACCCGCAGTTAAATCCAATCTATACATTCGATTCATTTATTGAAGGTGATTGTAACCGGGTAGCCCGGCGTGCCGGAAAAACGGTAGCTGAGAAACCGGGAGCCAATTCTTTTAATCCTTTAGTTATATATGGTGGTGTTGGATTAGGAAAAACACATTTGGCACAGGCCATCGGTAATGAAGTAAAAAGATTACATACCAATAAGGTAGTTTTATATGTGAGTTCGGAAAAATTCATCAACCAGTTCATGGATCATAGCCGTAATAATGCGATAAATGATTTTATCCATTTTTACCAGTTAATAGATGTACTGATCATTGATGATGTGCAGTTCTTTAATAAAGCAGAGCGTTCGCAGGATGCTTTCTTTGCCATCTTTAATCACCTGCATCAATCAGGTAAACAGTTGGTGCTTACTTCAGATAAATCACCAAAAGACCTGGAAGGTGTTCAGGAACGTTTGTTAAGTCGTTTTCGCTGGGGGCTTAGTGCCGACATGCAGGTGCCGGATTATGATACCCGCATAGAAATACTTGAACGTAAAATGAAGAATGATGGTTTGGATATGCCCAAGGAAGTGGTAAAATATATTTCATACAACATCAACAATAATGTACGGGAACTGGAAGGCGCATTAATTTCCTTGTTGGCACAATCTTCGCTTAACAGGAGAGAAATTGACCTTGATTTGGCTAAAAAAGTATTACGCAATTTTGTAAAATCATCCAGCAAAGAGATCACGATAGAAACTATTCAGCGGATGGTTTGTGAATACTTTGATGTTTCTTATGACAAGCTTTTGCAAAAGACCCGCAAGCGGGAAATAGTTCAGGCCCGGCAGATTACCATGTTCCTTGCCAAGTCATTTACCAAAAATTCATTAAAAACAATTGGTGAACATTTTGGCGGCCGCGATCATACCACGGTTATCCATTCATGCCAAACGGTAAAAGACCTGATGGATACGGATACGGTGTTCCGCGAAAATGTTTTGGAACTGCAACAAAAGGTGCAATTAGCAGCTATGTAATTATTTACCATAGTTTTTTGGGTTATTAATTTTCAAATCTTTATTTTTGCCACCCCTTAAAACAAGGGAAAATGTTTCAGTCAGAAAGGTGAGGTGGATGAGTGGCTGAAATCAGTAGTTTGCTAAACTGCCGTACGGGTTAAACTGTACCGCGGGTTCGAATCCCGCCCTCACCGCCAGAAAATATTCGGGAAGTAGCGCAGGCCGGTAGCGCA